>NZ_JBCGCS010000040.1:0-18446 GCF_038594925.1 Achromobacter sp. JD-1
AATTTCTCGCGAAGAGCTTCAGCGTGACTGGGAACGACAGGCGACTGAACTCGGCATTGATTTCAATGGAGCAAAGCGACCACTGGAAAAGGAAGCCGGATTGGAAGGCGGCAAGCCACCCCGGCAGGAATTGACGCCGGAGGCGGCTGCTCTGATTGCGGACGAATGTCTCCGGTGGGCGATCAAGCACCACACCGAACGCGAATCCGTGATGGACGGAAAGGAGATGCTGAAGACCGCGCTGCGCCGTTCGCACGGCATGGGCATAAAGCTGGGCGACCTCAAATCGGCCGTCAAACGCTCACTTGATAGAGGCCATCTGATCCTTGGGACGATTCAGTACCGGCACGCGAAGGATAAAGACGGCGCCGGCGAATCACGGTCGGACTTGGTCGCCGCCCTCGTTGGCGGTGGCATGAGCAAGAAACATGCGGAAGAAAGAATCCGCATTTCCATTGCTCGAGGCGAGCTTGTTCCGACCGGCGCAAGGTACACCACACAGGTGGCTCGGGAGCGCGAAAAGCGAATCCTGCAGATCGAGCGCGAGGGGCGTGACCAGGTCGCGCCAATCTTGGATATTCGAGCAGCCCAAGGCGCTATGGCGGGCCGCTCGCTCAAGCCTGGCCAGCTGGCGGCCGCCAATCTGATCCTCAGCACGCCACACCGGTTCATCGGCGTCCAAGGCCTGGCGGGAACCGGAAAGTCGCACATGCTGGCTCAGGTCAAGGAGGCCGCTGAAGCTGCGGGCTTCAAGGTCCAGGCCGTGGCGTCCTACGGCAAGCAGATCGAGGCCTTGCGGGAACTAGGAATGGAATCCCGGACCGTAGCGTCTGTTCTGGAGGCACGTCAGAAAGACCGGTTCAAGCTCGACCCGAAAACCGTCCTGGTCATCGATGAGGCGGGCGTGGTCCCAGCCCGCCTCATGGAACGCCTGATGAAAATGGCGGAGGCTGACGACGCACGCATCGTCATGCTGGGCGACACGGGCCAAACCAAGGCCATCGAGGCTGGCCGTCCGTTTCACCAGTTGCAGGTCGCTGGCATGGCTACGGCCCTAATGGGCGACATCATTCGGCAAAAGTCCCCCGAATTGAAGGCTGCGGTGGAACTAGCGGCAAAGGGTCAGGCCTCGGCTTCCCTTGGCGTGTTAGATCAGAAGCTAAAAGCCGTGCACACCATCAAGGACGACGGCGAACGATACGACGCGATAGCGACGCGATACGCAACGCTGAACGACGATGAGCGGCGGGAGACGCTTATCGTGACCGGGACGAACGATTCGCGGAATGCCTTAAACGAGGCCACCCATCAAGCACTTGGCCTCGGCGGCTGCGGCTTTGAGTTCAAGATGCTTACTCGACGTGACACTACGCAGGCAGAACGGCGAGTGGCCAAGTACTTCATCGCTGGGGATATTGTGCAGCCGGAGCGGGACTACAAAGCCGGAAATTTGCGGCAGGGCGAGATGTACCGCGTCATTGGCGCGCTTGCCGGAAAGCCCAATGACCTAGTCGTTGAGCATATGGAAAGTAAGGTCCGAACCACCTTCAATCCTGCCCGCGCCACCAAGCTGTCGGTCTACGAACCGGTCAAGGCAGAATTATCCGCTGGCGATTGGGTTCGGGCGACGAGGCACAACGCGGCTCTCGATTTGGCCAACGGTGATCGGTTTGAGGTGCTCGCCGTCACGCCCACGACGGTCACCATCGGCGGCAACGGCCGACGAATCACGATGAACGCGGCAACAGCGCCGCTGCATCTAGATCGGGCCTACGCGTCCACGAGCCACAGCGCGCAGGGACTGACCTGCGATCGCGCGCTGATCAACTCCGAGAGTTTTAGCCGCACCACGCAGCGCGACGTCTACTACGTGGCAATTTCGCGGGCGCGCTTTCACACGGAAATCTATACCGAGAATGCCGCAAAGCTGTCCGGCGCCGTGAACCGGCTGGAGGAGAAAACGGCGGCGTTGGACATCGGGTTGGAATCTACCCGTCCATGGCGTCCGCACAAGGCGCCCGCAGCCATGTACCACCACTCTAAATAGGGAACGCGATGCAGTCCATTCAAGCGCCGTTTTTCAATTTGACATTCGAGGGCTCTTTCCTTCACATCGAAAAGACGCGGGTGGCTGGAACCCTGGGGGAGACATCTTTCGGCGACAAGCGGACGTTTCGCCAGACTCCGTTAAAGGACGGTGAGGGGCCTAAGTCGCTTGGCTGTTACGCGCACAGTCTATCCGCCGATACTAGTGCCATGGACCTGCCCCCCGGGCAGGCCACGACAACGTCCGATGAGACCACGAAAGGGCCCTGGCTGAACGATCGCCAAAACAAATCAAATTTGCGTGGCGAAGCGCCTCACGCGCTCGACTTGGCGTCCGCCAATTCGAGCTCCTCAATATCGCGCCTGTGAACCAAGCGATAGAGCGCGGGTAGCACCAGCAGTGTCAGGATCGTCGACGATATGATGCCACCTATCACTACAGTAGCCAACGGCCGCTGCACCTCTGCGCCCGTGCCAGTTGCAATCGCCATTGGAACAAAGCCCAGCGATGCCACTAATGCGGTCATCAATACCGGCCGCAATCGGCTAATAGCACCTTCGCGAACGGCGCGGTCCAGTGATTTTCCGGCCTCACGCATGGAGCTGATAAACGAAAGCAAGACCAAACCATTCAACACAGCCACGCCGCACAGCGCGATAAAGCCAACGGCTGCGGTGATAGACAGCGGAATGTCCCTAAGCCATAACGCGATAATGCCACCGGTTAAAGCAAACGGGATGCCCGTGAAGACGATGAGGCCATCTCGAACGTTTCCGAACATCGCAAACAATAGCCCGAAAACGAGGAGCAATGCGGCCGGCACGACAATTTGAAGCCGCTGAGCTGCGGACTGTAGCTGCTCGAAGGTTCCGCCCCATGAGGTCCAGTAGCCCGTAGGAACCTTCACGCGTTGCTGGATGTCCGTCGTGGCCTGAGCGACGAATGAACCCAGGTCTCTCCCGCGAACGTTCGCACTCACCACAACATGCCGCTTACCGTCTTCTCGCGAGATCTGATTCGGCCCGGGCGAAAGATCAAAGCTGGCTACCTCACTTAACGGAATGTAGGCGGCCTGCGCCAGTCCCGCAGAAGCCGGCAATGCAATTGGCAGGTTGCGGAGTTCAGCTATATTTGCCCGCACAGTTTCGGGTAAGCGCACGACGATATCGAAGCGACGGTCACCTTGAAAGAAGGTGCCTGCTTCTCGGCCACCCACTGCGATCGCTAGCGTGTCCTGTATTGCGGTCAGGCTCAAACCGTAGCGCGCTGCGCGTTCGCGATCAATGTTGACCGTGAGCATGGGCAACCCCGTGGTCTGCTCGACTTTAACCTCGGATGCGCCGGGCACCTGTTCCAACACTTCAGCGATCTCAGCGGCGGTTGCGTTTAGCACGTCGTTGTCATCGCCGAACACCTTTACTGCCACGTCGCTGCGAACGCCAGAGATCAGCTCGTTGAATCGCAGCTGGATCGGCTGGGAGAATTCATAGTTATTTCCTGGAATCTGTGCGGCTTCCTCACGGATCGCCGCCAACAACTCGGCATGCGACTTCCTGGGGGTCGGCCATTCGTCCAGCGGCTTCAACATCACGTAGCCGTCCGAGATATTTGGCGGCATGGCGTCGGAAGCAATTTCCGCAGTTCCCGTACGCGCGAACACTCGTTCGATCTCGGGGAACTTCTCTTTCAGGCGAGCCTCGATCTGCTTCTGCATCTCGACAGACTGTGTAAGGCTTGTACCTGGGATTCGAAGGGCTTGAATTGCTATGTCTCCCTCGTTTAAGTTCGGGATAAATTCGCTGCCCAATCGTGACGCCAGCACTCCGCATAGCACCACCAAGACGGTTGCCGCACCCAGCACCCATGGCGTACGCCGCAGCGAACCTTCGAGGAGCGGCTGGTAACGGCGGGTAGCCCACACCATCAGACGGCTTTCCTTCTCCGAAACTTTGTTTCCTATGAACAACGCAACCGCCGCAGGCACAAACGTCACGGACAGGATCATCGCTCCGAGGAGAGCCAAAACCACTGTCAAGGCCATGGGGTGGAACATGCGCCCTTCCACACCGCTTAGCGCGAAGATCGGCAGATACACCACCATGATGATCAGTTGCCCAAATAGCAATGGGCGGCGTGCTTCACGAGCGGCTGCAAAAACTTCGTGGAAGCGCTCAGTCCGGGTCAGTGGGCGTTGATGATGAGCCTGCGCGTGGCTCAACCGCCGAACGCAGTTCTCCACAATGACGACGGCGCCATCGACGATGATTCCGAAATCCAAGGCACCTAGACTCATGAGGTTCGCACTAACCTTATATGCGACCATCCCCGTAAAGGTGAACAGCATTGACAACGGAATTATCATTGCGGTGACGAGCGCAGCGCGTATGTTCCCGAGGAATACAAACAACACTACGATTACCAGCGCAGCACCCTCAAGGAGGTTCTTTTTGACCGTGGCGATGGCTTTGTCAATCAAATTGGTGCGGTCGTACACGGTGATCGCCTTCACCCCGGCCGGCAGAGATTTGTTGATGACTTCGAGCTTCTCCGACACCGCCAGTGATACGGCACGGCTATTCTCGCCAATCAGCATGAAGACCGTGCCCAGCACCACTTCCTGCCCGTTGTCTGTGGCCGCCCCTGTTCTCAGTTCACGGCCGATACCGACATCGGCAACATCCCGAATACGAATTGCCCGTCCGCCGACCGAGGTCAACACCACGTTGCCAATGTCTTCAATGGATTTGACCTGGCCTGGTGCTCGAATCAGATACTGCTCTCCCTTGCGCTCGATGTACCCAGCACCCACGTTCGAGTTGTTGTTCTCTAGGGCAGTCATAATGTCGGCAAGGGTCAAGCCATAGGATGCGAGCCGCTCAGTGCTCGGCGCGACTTGATACTCCTTCGCGAAGCCACCTATCGAATTCACCTCGGTAACGCCGGGTATATTGCGCAGTTGCGGTTTGATAACCCAATCCTGCAATTCACGCAGATCCATCGGGGTGTACGGCGTCCCATCCTCCTTTCTCGCATCGTGCTCAGCTTCGACCGTCCACAAAAAGATCTCCCCTAAGCCCGATGAAATGGGCCCGAGAGAAGGTGTTATTCCTGCCGGCAAGCTCTCGCGCGCCTCCTGCAATCGCTGGTTGACCAGTTGTCGCGCGAAGTAGATGTCAGTGCCATCTTCAAAGATCACCGTGGTTTGGGACAGCCCGTAGCGTGACAAGGACCGCGTTTGCTCTAGCCCCGGGAGGCCGGCCATTACCGTCTCAATCGGATAGGTAATACGTTGCTCCGTCTCAAGCGGAGAGTAGCCGGGCGCCGCTACGTTGACTTGAACCTGGACGTTCGTGATGTCGGGAACCGCGTCGATTGCCAGGCGCGTGTAGTTATATATGCCGACCGCAGCCATTCCCAAGGTAAGGAATAGAACCAACCAGCGCTGTTCAATCGAAAATCGGATGAGGCGTTCAAACATGGTCTCTCCGCGATCAGTGTGCGTGGTCGGCGCTGGCCTTGCCGAGCTCCGATTTCAGTACAAATGCATTCTCGACCGCGTACCGTACGCCCACCTTCAAACCGCGCGTGACCTCTACCATGGCGTTGGAGCTTTTGCCTATCGTAATGGGCTGCGGCAAAAATCCGCCGGGGACCTCAATAAAGACGACGTTCTGGCCGTCAATCGTGTGAACGGCATCAGGGTCGACGCCGACTGCAACTTCTGAACTGTCTGTCACCACCTGCACCGTGACAAACAACCCCGGCCGCCATGCAGCTCCCGGATTGTTAAGCGTTACCCGTGCAGTAGCCGTGCGTGTTTGTTGACCCAGCAATGATCCGATATAAGAGACCTCACCCTGCGCAGTTTCGGAAAATGCGGTGGACGAGACGATAGCGTCTTCTCCTACGCGCACCGCTTGCAAGTCCTTGGGAGCGATCAAGAATTCCGCCCAAACCGTGCGCAAATCGGATATCGTAAAAATGCTCGCATCCGCAGCCAGCGCTTCCCCAAGTGCAATGTGCTTCTCCACAACCATCCCGTCGAATGGTGCACGAATTTCGAGCGATGCAAGCTCGGTTGAGCGCGGTGCCGCCGCGACGGCACGCAGCTTCTGCACAGCATTTTGCACGGCGATCTCCGCCTCTTGAAATGAAGCTCGGGCGACCTGATAGTCCTGCTCAGCGGAAACTTTTTCGCGCCAAAGCCGTTGCTCCCGAGCATGTGTCTGCGCAGCCAAATCACGCCGCTTGGTCGCTGCAAGCCATTCACTTCGCAATTCGGACAGCGATGCGCTGGAAATGACGGCCAACAGCTCTCCCTTTTTCACCTGTTGCCCAAGGTCCGCGGAAACGCTTTCCACAATTCCGGCCATGCGGGGTACCACGTGCGCTGTACGGTCAGCGTTGAACTTTATTTCGCCAGGAAATTGCGCAGACGTAGCCAATGGTGCCGGGCCGGCGGTGGCGAGCTTTATACCGGCCGTCTGCACTTGTTCAGCGGACAGCGCGATCTTTCCCTCGTCTTTTTCTAGCGACGCATGCATCGCCTCAGATTGGCCAGGGAGCTTGACCTCCGCGTCGACCTCCAGATAGTGCGGCTCTCCGACGGTTTGCTCGCTCACCAATGCGCTGCCTTCCTTGCGAAACGTGAGAGCTTCAATCTCTCCATTCGGCCGTCTCACTTGGACCTTCGCTTCTGCGGCATCCACGGGGACGGCCTTGTCACCGTCATAGCCCCAGATCTTCAGGCGAGCCTCACCTTTATCTTCACTAAGCAGCAGTTCTACTCCTAACTGGTCCCGCAATGTCAAGGCGCCACCGTTAGGGCCGGCCGTCTCAGACTCTTGCTCTTCATGACCGTGCTCATCCTCTGCGGCATGTAAAGTACCGATGCTTAGGAACAGCGCCAAACTCGTGAGAGCCGTAGCGCCAGAGAGACGCTTCACGGCGGACGAATATGCCTTTTTCAACATGTTTTATCTCTTAGAAACTCAATGTCCGAGAAGTCGGTCAATTTCGGAACGGGCTTGATACGCGGTCGCCACGACTTTTAGGTAGGCGATATTCCCGTCTGAAAGCGTCCGTTGCGCATCCAGCACTTCAAGAAAGCCGAACTTTCCCGCTTCAAAGCCCTTCCGAGCTGACTCGTAGGCTTGCGTCGCTCCTGGGAGCACGGAACTCCTGTAATCCTTTGCCGTAGCAAGGGCGAGGTCGAATTGGGTAACCGCTCGCAGCAGATCAGCCGTCAAGCGGGCTTCCAGATCGCGGAAGGTATCCTTGGCTTTGTACGCTTGCATGGACGCCGCATACACATTGCCCTGGTTGCGGTCGATCAGCGGCAGAGGGATTGAAATACCAATCTGCGGTTTGTCGCGACCTGCTTCATTGTCACGGGCAATACCCGCGCTGAGAGTGATGTCCGGAAAGCGCTTGCTTTTCTCAACGGCGACCTGGGCCTCGCCCAACTGCACAGCGATCCGGCCGGACTGCATAAATGGAGATTCCGCCAGACTGGCGCGCAATGCATCCAATGTCTCGCGCGTTGGCAAGGCGTCAATGTTCGCCGTCACGTAGCCAAAATCCGGGTCGTTCTCACCCCATAGAACAGACAGATTGCGGCGCGCGTCCTCCAGCTTTGCCCGCGCGGCACGCGCCTCAATCCGCGAATTTGCTAGGGCGACCCCGGCCTTACCGCTTTCTAGCGGAGGTGCCTTTCCAGCTGCGACCCTGCGTTCGGCCAAGCGTAGAGCGCCTGAGGCAATGTCGACATTCTGTTCCGTCACGCGAACCGCCTCTTGCGCGACCGCCATGTCAAAGAACGCAGTGACGACCGCCGCGCGCAGCGTGGCGCGAGCGCTGTGCACGTCCTGCCTGGCTATATCGCGTGAAAGCTCCGCAGCGCTGACGCGTGCAGCGCGCTTGCCCCCCAACTCGACCGGCATGCTCAGCAAGGCCGTGGTCGTACGTGTTGCCTTCTTCGTGTCATCGACGCTGACGTCTATGGAAGGATTCGGCATCAGGCCAGCTTGAGTAACTTGGCCATCGCCTGCGGCTGCTTCGTGCTTTGCCGCAGCCAGGCCTGGATTTCGCTCCAGCGCAGCAGCTAACGCCTCATCCAGCGTCAATCGGCGCTCATGCGAACCGGACTTGCTTGTGGAATTAGGTGTTGCAAGAAACGAATTTTGCGTCTCTGCGGCTTTGACCTGGGGCGAAACAAAACAAAGCATGGCCGCGACAGCGAGCGGCGGCAGGAATACACGCATGATCTTAACCGGTAGGAGGGCCTGCTATGGTGAGCGCGCCCGCAATCAACTGGCCCACTCGTATGTCGCGAGCGGGAATAGGGAGTGTGCCCGGCACTTTATCCAACGCACCTCGTCAAATTCTCGACAGCAACATGACAATTCCGTAATGTTGGCCGCGCTTACGATTTTGTAATCAGGGTGTTTGCGAATTGACAGGATCAATTCCGTAGAGTGTCACAACCGCTTCATCACAAGCGTGTAGGCCGTGCAACCGCCGTGCCTACCAAGGAATCCGGAGACTCTCATGCTGACCTATCGCACCCGATTTGCACTCACGCTCGGCGCTGCACTTTTGTTATCGACCACCGCGCAGGCGTCGGACTCGTGGCATCAAACAAATACCGAGATCGGCTATGAGACCGCTTTCGGCCACGCAACCGGAGGAAAGTCCGCCGAACAGGTCAAGGCGGAACTCGCTGAAGCGAAGGCTGACAAGCGCGCTTGGGCCTTAACGTACAGAAGCTTGGCTACACCTGGGTGGTCGAAACAAGGGACTGGTCGTACACGCGCAGAGGTGCAGAGCGAAGCCGCAGCGACGAGCTCCGAGGAGCGTGCTCGTATTGACCAAATCTACACGCCAGGCTAAGGCCGATTGAAGTTTGGACCGCTGGTCGCTCTTTGGTCCCAAATGGATATCAATGGGGGATCATGCCTGGACTAGAATATTCGCTGTACTGCCGCTCCTGGCATCTTCCTCTGTTGGCAAACATGAAAGTTCTTGTAATCGAAGACGAGAAAAAGCTTGCCGAGTATTTAAGACGCGCGCTCACCGACCACAACTATATTGTCGACGTCGCGACCGAAGGCCGAGTCGGTCTTCATCTTGCTCAAGAAAGCGAATACGATCTCGTCCTTCTTGACATCATGCTGCCTGGCATAGACGGTCTTAGCATCCTGAAGGAGCTGCGGAAGACCAGTCAGGTTCCGGTCCTTATGCTCACAGCGAGAGACAAGCTCGAAGACCGCGTCCACGGCTTGCATGAAGGCGCAGACGACTACCTTTCCAAGCCATTTGCGTTGTCGGAATTGCTGGCGCGTGTGTTAGCACTGGTCCGGCGCAGTGGCCGACAGGCCCCCCAGGCAGAAAGCCCCAACTTGCTTCGAGTCGGAGACCTTGATCTGGACCTTTTGCGCAGACGCGCGAGTCGAAACGGACAGCGTTTGGAACTGACAGCAAAGGAGTTCACTCTTCTGACGCTTCTAATGCGAAAGCAAGGAGAAGTACTGTCGCGGCTCGAGTTGGCCGAACAAGTTTGGGACATGAACTTCAACAGCAACACCAACGTAGTTGAAGTCGCTATCCGGCGCCTACGAGGCAAGGTCGATGATCCGTTTGACAACAAGTTGCTGCACACAGTGCGTGGTATGGGCTATGTGCTGGAAGTCCGGGAAACTTAATTGTGGGCAAACAGCCTAGATCCCTAAGGCGCTGGCTATCGCAAAGACTCGCGATCCAAACCTTCATAGCACTGAGCTTGGTCTGCATCGCGGTCTATTACGCGACAAATCTCAACCTCGCCCGTCGCCAAGACGCACTGATGCAACAGAAGGTTGAAGTAGTTCGTCACGTCGTCGAAGAGAATGGTGCCGATGGCGACTCGGCCAGGATGCAACACAAACTCGAGGATTTTTTCTACGGACGCCCCGAGTTCACACTAGTTCTAGAAGTTAACGGAAAGCCCGTCGTCTTTGGCAACCCGCTCGACAACGATGCCGATCGGGAACGCAGCATTTCGTTCCTCTTGCCACATCCAGGCACACCGGGCGGGTCATTGACCGCCAGACTGGTTCTCGATATTTCGGAGGATGTGCGGCTTCGCAGAGGGCTAGCATGGACGCTGTTCGCCTGCGCTCTTTTAGGCTCGCTTGTGGTGGCGACCATGGGAACCATCACAGTGCGAATGGCGCTCACGCCCTTGGACTCGCTCGCGCAGCAGGCCGCCAAGCTTTCACCAGACCGCATCGGTGAGCGCCTCAATGAGGCAGGCCAAGCAATTGAAATCTTGCCACTCGTGCGCCAATTCAATGCAGTATTGCAGCGCTTGGAGCGAGCTTACGTTCAAATGGAAGGTTTCAATGCCGATGTGGCCCACGAAATGCGTACGCCGCTAACCACGTTGATCGGTGAAACGGAGCTTGCCCTGCGGACACGTCCCGACCGAGACGCGCTGCTGGATATTTTGGGATCGAATCTCGAAGAATTGGAACGGCTGTCCAGCATCGTGAAAGACATGCTTTTCCTATCGCAGGCCGATCGAGGTGCTAGGGTCAGGGGGGCATGGGAACACAGTATTGCAGCGATTGTGCATGAAGTGAGCCAGTACCATGAGGCCGAAGCCCTGGAGGCTGGCGTATCCATTGTCGTAGAAGGCGATGCGGCTTCGCGGATAGACAGACCGCTATTCCAGCGGGCGGTTTCCAACCTGCTTTCAAACGCGATCCGTTATGCCACTCCGAAAAGCGTCATAACGATCAGCCTGTCGAACGAGAAAGTCGGCGAGGTGGTGTTAGCCGTGTGCAATGAAGGCGCGCCGATCGCGCCCGAGCACTTACCTCGCCTTTTTTACCGCTTTTATCGAACCGACAGTTCCCGTGAATTTGAAGCAAATCATCACGGCCTGGGACTTGCCATTGTCGCCGCCATTGCCCGCATGCATGGCGGCACTACTTTTGCACAGTCGGCCGGCCGGCACACGACAATAGGTTTCAGAATCGACGTGCCGTGCCCGGAGTGTGAACTGGAAATCACCAACTCTCTCAGGTCGAATGCTGCTCGGAAGCCTTCTACACCCATCTAAGTATAAAACCTCAGAACCGAGACGGACCGATAACGTAGGGCAAATCCGGTTGACGACGGCAGCCAACGATAAGCCAACGACCTAACCGCTTGCACGCGGAAATCGACTCTATCCAAGGATATCCAAGCGATCTACAAAGCCGGCCTGGGCGGTCACCACACAAGGCAGCCCATTCGGCGACTGCACATCTTGACCCTCCACCCCGTTTAGGGCGTGTAATTAGCGTTACCGACGCTTTCCAGTGGCGGCATCAAGGAGAGATCTATGAGTGAGAACTGCGCCCAAGACAGGACACAAAATCTCGACTCCAACGAGTCAGAGGACCGCCGTACCCTGACGTTGGTGCTGCTAATTAATCTCGCGCAGAGTATCGTCGGCGCAGGCGTTGGTCTGTGGGCGTCCTCGACCGCGCTGATAGGCGCCGCACTGGACAACTTGGCAGACGCATCGGTGTACGGAGTTAGCCTCTATGCAGTAGGGCGGGCGCGGGAAATCAAGGTCCGAGCGGCCCGTCTTTCCGGGTGGTTGCTGATCGGCCTGGCAATAATGTTGCTTGTGGAGGTGCTCCGCCGCTTCTTTGGTGGCGAACCGCCGATTGGCCCTGCCATGATGGTAATGGCGGCAATCAACGCCGCATTAAACCTCATATGCCTACGCCTGTTGAAGCGTCATCGGGGGGAAGACGTGAATTTCAAGGCTTCGGCCATATTCACTAGCAACGACTCGATCGTGAATCTCGCCATCGTCTTGTCCGGAGCACTTGTGATGTGGTCGGGATCGAACGTGCCAGACCTGATTCTTGGGTTGGTGGTGGCGGCAATTGCTGCCAAAGGTGGGCGGGAAATTCTCAGCGACGCAGCCGAAGCCGGAGAAGAGCCCCCCTCGAATGCCTCTTGATCCGAGAAATGCCTCATGATTCGCAAGCGATTGTTCAACGGGGAGCACCTTGCAAATCGAGGACTTTCAATCTTTCACAAGGCCAATTGTCAGGTTTGAAGTTTGCCGCCAACATGCGCGCTCGAAAGCTATTCCGGTTCTCACTTCACAAGCACGACTGCTCACGGACATTGAAGTACTCGGGCTACTGCCCTCCCCAGTGTATTGATAGGAGCTTGCGGTGACGAGCGTTTCAAAGCAAACCACGCGTCATTCTAGGGCCGCCACCATTTGGCTGACCATAGGTTGGATAACAGCCTTGGTTGCGACGCTGTCGGCAGTATTCATCGGCGAGGTAATGGGCAGGACGCCGTGCGTGTTGTGCTGGTACCAGCGGATATTCATGTTCCCCTTAGCACTAGTGCTAGGGGTCGCTAGCTATAGAGGAGACCATGACGGTTGGCGCTACGCCATGCCGCTGGCCGTGATCGGCGCGGGATTCGCCGGCTATCACACCTTGTTGTACTGGGGAGTGATTGAACCGGAGATCGTCTCCTGCTCGGCAGAGACTTCTTGCTCGGGGGCAGAGATGGCAATCCTCGGTTCCATACCCCTACCCTTTGTGTCGCTGCTCGCTTTCGCTTTGATTGTCATTTCCCTCTTCCTTGTCCGTCATCACACCAACAAATGAATCGACGCCTTCTTGTCATATCCATCAGTGTTGCCTCAATCGCTATCTTTGCCTTCGCCGCTTTTTACACGCGGCCGGCGGACGTGCCCGCGCGCGGGGCCGACCAGTCCGGAACGGATTCGCCGGGAGCTGCGACGCTGGTGCGGTTTCATTCCCCGGTAATCGGACAATTCGATGCTCCTGTCACTGTCGTGGAGTTCTTCGATCCCTCTTGCGAGGGATGCCGTGCTTTCTACCCTTACGTCAAACAGATCTTGAGCAAGTATCCGAACGAGGTCCGGGTCGTCATGCGTTATGTGCTGTTTCACAAGGGATCTGAGGAAACCGTCCGGATGCTCGAAGCTGCACGTCGGCAGGGCCTATTCGAACCCGTATTGGAAGCGATGCTTAAAGCTCAGCCCGAGTGGCACGATGATCCCGGGGTCGCCGCCGCTTGGCGCGCCGCGGTGCAGGCGGGCCTGGATGAGAAAAAGGCGCGAGGAGACATGCATGATCCTGCGATCAGCGCGCTCATCAGGGCAGACGAGGCAGACGCCAATGCGGCGGGCATCAAAGGTACGCCGACGTTCTTTGTGAATGGAACTCGCTTGGGCAAGCTAACGCCGCAGGACCTTTCAGCCGCGATCGAGCATGCGCGACAAGGAAGCAAGAAATAGTCATTGTGAAGCTGGACGCCCATCCGGGGCGTTCAGACCGACTTCAATATCTCAGCCTAGATGGAGATGAACGTACACTGCGTGCAGTGCCGGGAAGTCTTTCACACGGCCGCAAATTTCACTCTCACTGCATTCTGCCATGCCTAAGCTTCGAGATCGCCTGGAGATCCATCAGGTATCTATCTACTCCGCCGCAATCTTTATAGCGGTGCTTTGCGCCTTCGCAATACCGAACAGCGGCGGGCTCGAGCCACTGATCAATCCCACACTTGCTTTCATGCTCTTCGTGACCTTCTTGCAAGTTCCGATTTCGGAATTGCGAAGAGCATTCACAAGGGTGCGCTTCCTTGGGGCGCTACTCTGCGCGAATTTCTTGGCCATCCCTCTCGTCATATTGGGTTTGGTGCCTTTCCTTCCCGAGGATCCGATGGTCCGGCTGGGTGTGCTGCTTGTGCTCCTGACGCCATGCATCGACTATGTCGTGACGTTTTCTCACCTAGGCCGTGCTGACGCAAAGCTCCTACTTGCCGCCACTCCTGCTTTGCTGCTGCTGCAGATGGCGTTACTGCCCCTCTATCTGAAAATGTTCATGGGCAAGGCATCTGCAGAACTGATTCGCGTGGGTCCGTTCGTCGAGGCCTTCGCATGGCTCATTGTGGTACCCCTCGTCTTGGCGGGTCTTGTACAGGCTTGGGCTGCTCGCAGCACCATGGGCAGCCGCGTAGCAGGCAGCCTTGGACTTGCACCGGTACCCGCAACGGCGCTAGTTCTGTTCGTCGTCGTGGCGGCCGTACTTCCGCAGTTGGGTAACGCCATCGGCAGTGCCGTGCGAGTTATCCCTGTCTACATCGCATTTGCCGCAATCGCTCCCGTTGTCGGATGGATAATCGCAAAGGGATTTGGATTGGAGGCCTCTGCTGGCCGGTCCATAGCGTTCAGTGCGGCGACGCGCAATTCGCTGGTGGTTTTGCCTCTAGCTCTTGCGGTGCCCGGCGCCGTACCGCTTTTGCCTGCGGTCATCGTGACCCAAACTATTGTCGAATTGGTCAGCGAACTGGTCTATGTTCGATTGATTCCGAAACTAGGCCGATCACAAGCACGCCGACATGCCGGCTAGGATAGAATCTGCCGGGTATCTGAAGGACGGCTGTGGGTCGTTTTCGGCCTTTCGGCAGGACGGCTCGCGGCCATGATCTGTCGTCCGGCGCGATGTTGCGAATGCCTGGTCCCAGGCTGCCGGCCGCCACTCGTTGACAGGCCAACTAGGGGAATCCGCATCCGCCAATCTGCCGCCAAAGCCTCTGGGCAGATTGGCGCAGAGGAGACGCTCGACCGGTCGAGTTGAAGGCCTCGAACGGCAAAGACCCGCGCTGCTAAGTGTCACGCCGCGGTAGTGGCGTGGCCAAGCACAGCTGTTCGTGCCGCGCAGTAGTACTCAGGAGCGCTTGTACCCCTTCAGCAGAGATTCAGGGACGAACGTCAGGTTCCCTCTTGCGCGAGAGCAGGCGACGTATAGTTTGTTGCGCGTCTCCGCGTTGATGTCTCGGAAGCTGCCAGCGTTCCAGGCCTTCACATTGCCAGGATTCAGCACTACGCATACGTCCTCGTAGCGATCCATGCCTTTGGACGCGCCCCAGTTCTGGGAGAAGCAGCCGTACTTGTGGTGCTCCTTGTAGAACAGCTTGACCGTCCCAGGATCCCGGTAGAGGATCGCAACCGCTGCAGGGTCGTCCTCGAAGCGCACGATACTAGTCCGCTCGGCATGGGCCTGAATCTCGATGCCGACCTTCTCCGTGATGAAGTCGCAGACGCTCTTGCTGCAACGTCGGCTGCGCTTGAAGATTTCGGTATCGACCTTTAGCCGAGCCCGCTCGAATCTCTTCTTGTAGGCATCGTAATTCTCATGCAGGTTGACATTGACGTTGCCGTCACGGCTCGTGTCGAAGGTGTGCTGATGAAAATCGCCGACGAAGCACATGCTCACCTGGGCCACGCTGATGCTCAGGAGGAAGTTGAAGTCATGCCCGCCAAAATCCTGTACCTCGTCGACGAAGAGGACGTCGAAGTACTTTTCCATGCGAGCCACCACCGCACCAATCAGGCCAGACTGCTCGATGAACTTAGCGAGACGGTTCGCATAGAGCCTGCGGCCAGGCGACATGTAGCGCCGGTCATCGGTCAAAGGGTAGACCGGAAACCGGTCGGGAGCGTTGAAAGTGATGCCGAGTGTGTCCTTCTCTGAGCGTAGGAACGGCCGGTAGCAGAAGCTGTGCAGGAACCTGAAGTAGGTGTAGATCGCGATGTTGGGCGGAAGATAGCCGAAGCGCTCGATGACCTTAGCGCGCAGGTTTTCGTGGTTGGCCTCGGTATATGTGACCAGCAGGAAGCGCCGCGTCTCGTCTAACGCAGTGACTAGGTGGGTAGTCTTGCCCGACCCAGCGACCGCAAAGACTACGCTCTTATCCATGCCACCGCCTGTTGGATGTAACCCGGAGCTGCCAGCGCGGCGCCCTTCTTTTCCAGCAACTGGAACGCGGCGTCGGTCTTGTTCTTCAGCATGTATTCCTCGACGTTCAGGGTCTTGCGGCCCGCCGCGAACAGATCCTCGCAGGCGGTCTGGTTGTCCTGGTATATGCAGACCTCGAAGGTATGGCGGGAGTTGTCGGGATCCGCGAAGACCTGTATGGATTCCGACACGTGGTCCGAGTAGTTCGCCACGCAGTTGGCTGCATGATCCTTGTCGTTGTCTCGGATCGCCGCCACCTTGATGCCCAGCAGCTTGGCAAGTTCGAGGTAGCGCTTGAAGCTGGTGCCGTCGACCGAGATTACATGAATGCTATCGGCATCCAGGCTGGACCCCGGGGCACTGATCTTGTAGAGAGCCTCCATTAGGATGAATTCCGCGTCACCCTCAACCAGGATCGCCTTTTTGCACAAGGCTAGTTCCAGGACATTGTTGTCGGGCGCCTTCATGAAGAACTCGGCGGTTCCCGGGCTGAGATCCTTCAGGTTGGCCGGTTGCGATGGGTTATCTTCGCTCAGGATCAGGACTTTCCGGAGATTCAGCCGTGTCGCGATAAAGCTGCTATGCGTGGCGACAAAGAGCTGCTTCTTGACGGAGGCACGGATGCGCTCGATCAACTTGCGCATATGCACCTGACTGAGATGGTTCTCCGGCTCCTCCAGCAAAAGCACGTGAAGCGTATGCTCCCGGTTGCGCAGCGCGAACTCTGTCTTGATAAAACACTGGCGTCCCTTACCCTTGCTGTCGACCGGGATGTCGTCCTCGGTGATGATGATGTCGGTCTCGACGCTGGCCTTCGGACTGGTCCTGATATCGAACTTGTAGGCATCCAGCCCGTCGTTCATTGTCTTGAAGACGTCCTCCTTGAACTTCGCCTTCGCCTTTCGGTATTCGAAGCCGTGCAGGTTGCGCTGGGCAACGCTCGCATGCGCGGCATACATTGCACGCGTGTACTCGCGCGTGGCGTGCTCGTTGTTGATCAGTGAGCTGTCGATCAGGAGGTGCCGCAGCGGTCTCTTGTGCGGAAATACAGCCTCGTCCGTGAACGTCAGGAAATGTACCCCGTAGTACTCGAACGGGAAGTTCTCGTGCTTCTCCGCAAGGATGGCCTCGATCTCCTTCGTGTACTCGTCAAGTGGCTTGCACACCATCTTGATGCCAAGGTGGTCGGCGCTCTTACTGTTGTTCCGCCCATCCAGGTCGTGGCGACCCGGCAGGCCATCGAAATAGACTTCGATCAGCAACTCCGGCAGGTCGATGATTTTCCTGGTGCCAGCGAGGAACTCGGCGATGCAGTCGGCGTTGAACAGTGCTTCGAGCCCAATGCCCTCGACCTTGCTGCGACTGGCGCTCAGCACGATGTCCATCGCCTGAAGCACCGAACTCTTTCCGGCTTCGTTGCCGCCAACCAGAATGTTGAGCTCCGGATCGAATTCCAATTCCAGCGCCTTGAAGCGCTTGAAATTTTTGAGTACCAACCGTCGAACTGTTCCCACGTCCATTTTCTCCATTCAGTACCGAGTCAAAGCGGAAATGCATCCGATGCCGCCGTGATCTGCGGCTATCGGATCGAATTCGATGCAGACCAAGATTTACTTCGTGCGTATGTAGCTCGGCATACTAACAAGCTTGGCGGGAGTGAGAAACGGACAAAATCGGGGGTCGATCAGAGCCAAAAGATCAAGGCACTCCAGCCTTACACGCCGTGGCCCTTGCCACGACTGTCGCTGATGACAACCCACACGCCGCATCACTCTACAAATTTTTTAAAAACCCACGTCAGTGAACCAAATTTCAAGTTGAATGAACTTCGACAACGGGTTGGTCTCAACGTTGTCTCACACCTGTCTCATGTATGTCTTATATGTGTCTCACACATGTCTCACATGTGTCTCATTGATGTCGCAACGCGGGGCGCCGGACTCCCAAACTGCCGAAGATCGGACAGATGTATACGGCGGAAACCCGCGCAGAGCAGCGACCCTGGCGGCCCACGGTATTTGTTGGCGGTTCGTTGTCAGACAAAAGAAAACAGCCCGCCGCAAGGAAAACCCAAAGAAATCAAAGAGATGACCCCACCCGGAGGGTGCGTCCTGTGTGGTGGCTTTAAGGGACCCGCCGCCGCCCTGGCGGCGGGGGCCTTAAGGGCACCTGTGAGCGTCCGGGGGACGCTCACGAAGTCCGCAGGACGGCCCCGCCGGCGCAGCCGGTGGGAAAGGCCGCCCCATACCAAACCCGTTGGTACATCCAAAGCAAAAGGCCGCCCTAGGGCGGCCTTTTACTTTGGCGGATGGTTTAGGTCAGTGCGCTGCTGCCGTTGAGGCCAAGGGCCGAACAGGCGGCTGCTCATGCTGTAGCGCTTGCCACAAATCATAGTTGGCCTGCATTGCGACCCAAGCCTGGGCAGTACTGGCCCCAGCATGCTCCAGCCGGACAGCCAGATCCGGGCTGATACCAGCCTTGCCATTGAGCACCCGGGAAAGTGCCACCCGCGACATGGCCAGCCGGTCAGCAGCCTCGGTCACAGATAGCCCCAAGGGGGCAATTAC
>NZ_JBCGCS010000041.1:0-12630 GCF_038594925.1 Achromobacter sp. JD-1
TACAACGAATCGCATCCACACAGTGCGTTGAAGTATCGTTCACCCCGAGAGTTCCGGCGTCTCGCCGTTTTATCAACTTAACGGTGAAGTGGTGTCCGACGATACAGGGTCAAATCCAAAATACCCGGCGGACGCCTGGGTCGCCCGAAGCGTAGGGAACCTTGCAGGGTCTTCGGTAAATAGGTGGGAACCAAATATGGTCCGCAGTTCCCCACCGGTCCACGCTACGCGCTTTTCCGCCCCTTTCACCGCAAAGGATAGGTCGAACGGGATAGCCGTCAGCTTACCCACCTTGACGGCCACATTTACGAGAGCGTTGATAGCAGCAGTTTGGTTGGCTGCTGTGCTATCGCCAAAGCCCCGAGCCTTGCTATCCCGCAGGAAGGCCAGAAAGCTCCCACCTACGGCACGATCTAACTGACCCAAGGGGACAATGCCTACAGCCTCTTCAAACAGCTTCAGGGCGCGTTCCGTGCGCTGAATCGCGTTCGGTTTTGCTCGGCTCAGCGCAATCCATTCGGGCACGATATCCCGCAAATTGAGGCCCGAGGTCTCCGTAGGCGCAGAGACTACAGGCGCAACTGGTGGCGCAGGCGTGGCGACAAGCTCGCCATCTCCCCGAGACGCAGCGTTCGTCCACGCCCTCGCAAGCTCCCGCAAGATCCCGAGCAATGCAGTACGCCCCCCAGGCTGGGACCAATCCACCCGGACCCCGATCCCTGCAAGTATCGGGTCGGCAATACGCTGGGCAGCGCCGAGATAGCCTCGTGCAGCATCACGGGCGAGGCTGCGGGCTATCTGGCTTTGCACTCCCATCAAAGCGCCAGCCTGGGTTCGGTCCAAAAAGTCAGCGGCGGGGTCCATGCGGCTCAAGAACCTCAGCGGAGCCACGTAGGCTTCCGCCGCGTGCGGCTCAGTTCGCAGAACATCGTCGGTCACCAAAACCTGCCGAGCGACCGAGGCATTCACGAATGCAACTAGCTCAGGAGTGATGGGAACGAGAGGCGGGGCAACCTTCGCCTGCTTGAGCGCCAAGCGGTCCGCGAACTCCTTGCGCACCTCTGCAATTTTGGAGTGCGCCAGCACAATAGCGTGGGCGCGGTCACTGGTGCCGAGCGACCCACGGTATGCATCCGTGGCGGGCTTGCCGCTACGAGTCGGCGGATAGGTATCGCGAATGTTGTCGGGGATTCCGATGCGCAGGTGCCAAACACCGCCACGCATCTTCAGGCCAGGGGGTAGCTTAGACATTGTGTGCTTTGTCATCTTTAAAATTGACACACCGCCTTGCCACAGTTCCAACAAAAAAGACCCAATGGCCATAGGGCTAAAGGGTCTTCCGTCGGGTTTGACCACATTTAAGTGGTCGGGGCGAGAGGATTCGAACCTCCGACTCCTGCGTCCCGAACGCAGTACTCTACCAGGCTGAGCTACGCCCCGAATCATTGAGTTTGGCAATTTGCCTAACTCGTACTACCAACTTAGCGGCGCTCAGTGCTACCAAGTTCCTACTGCTTTTTTTCTACTACTTTTTCCGCTGTGAATTAAACAGCGACCGCTATTAGAACCTATATTCCGTTTTTTTGAAAATCAGGTTTGGGGCTTAGCGACTTCAAGCGCTTTGCTACCGACCGCTTTGCTACCTACTGCTTTGCTACCGACTTTCAAGCTGGAACATCAAGTTCGCCTCTCAGCGATCTCTATTCACCGCGAAAGCGCAGAATTCTAGCAGAGAATCCAGAAAAGGCGAAACGGGGTAAATCGACAACGCGTCGCGAGCGCGATCCGCCTCGGCCACGGCGGCCAGGCGGGCGTGTTCCAGCGCATCGGTCGCTTGAATCGCGGCGGCCACGGCGGCGAAATCCGCGTCGCCCGTCTTGATGGCATCGCGGATCAACTGTTGCTGTGCCGGCGTGCCCACTTCCATCACGCGGATCAGCGGCAGCGTCGGCTTGCCTTCGCGCAAGTCGTCGCCCACGTTCTTGCCCAAGGCCGCTGCGTCGCCGCTGTAGTCCAGCACGTCGTCGACCAGTTGGAACGCGGTGCCCACATGGCGGCCGTAGGCGGCAGCGGCGGCTTCCTGTTCGGGGGTGGCGCCCGCCAGCACGGCGCCCACCTGGGCGGCGGCTTCGAACAGCTTGGCGGTTTTGTAGCGCACCACTTGCAGGTAGCGTTCCTGCGAGACGTCGGGATCGTGCACGTTCAGCAGTTGCAGCACCTCGCCTTCGGCGATCACGGTCGTGGCCTCGGACAGGATGCTCATGATGCGCATCGAGTCAGCCTCGACCATCATTTCAAACGAGCGGGAATACAGGTAATCGCCAACCAGCACGCTGGCGGCGTTGCCGAAGACCGCGTTGGCCGTTTCGCGCCCACGGCGCAGGTCGGACTCGTCCACCACGTCGTCGTGCAGCAAGGTCGCGGTGTGGATGAATTCGACCACGGCGGCCAGCAGTTGGTGATGGGTGCCTTCGTAACCCAGGGCTCGCGCCACCATCAACACCATGGCCGGGCGCATGCGCTTGCCGCCCGCGCCAATGATGTAGTCGCCAATCGTGCGGATCAGGACCACGTCCGAATTCAGCCGATCGCGGATGACCGCGTCGACAGCCTTCATGTCGTCTGCAATGGGGGCAATAAGCGCGGGGAGATTCAAGACGTATCCGACAAGTGAAACGAGCCGCAAGGGGGCTCTTACCGCTGGGCCCGCCAGGTGTGGCGGGGGATTCGACCAGCGATTATACGGGGTGTGATTACGGGCGCCGACAGGGGCGACCACGGGGCGGCCCCCGCCGCCCCGATGGCCACGCCGCGCGCCGTCTCCCCTAGCGCAGCAGGCCGCGCTTGGCCAGATTGGCGTACAGGGCGCGCACGCCGAAGGTCCAGGGCGGGATCTCCGTGGACAACTGCAATTCATTGACCAGCGCCCCGATCCGGGCCGAGGCAATTTCCACGCGATCACCCAGCTTGTGCGTGAACCCCGTGCCCGGACCCTTGCGGTCCTGGCTGGGCGAGAACATCGTGCCCAGAAACAGCATGAAGCCGTCGGGATACTGGTGGTGTGCGCCGAAGGCCTGGCGCACCAGGTCTTGCGGGTCGCGGCTGATTTCGCGCATGTGGCTCACGCCATCCAGTTGGAAGCCGTCCGGGCCGTCGATGCGCAGCGACACATCGGCCTGGCGCACGCTATCCAGATCGAAGTCGCCGTCGAACAGGCGGATGAACGGGCCGATGGCGCAAGAGCCGTTGTTGTCCTTGGCCTTGGTCAGCAGCAAGGCGCTGCGGCCTTCGATGTCGCGCAGGTTGACGTCATTGCCCAACGTGGCGCCCACGATCTCGCCGCGGCTATCCACCGCCAGCACGATCTCGGGTTCCGGGTTGTTCCATTGCGATTCGGGCAGCACGCCGATCTGCGCGCCGAATCCCACCGAGGCCATCGGCGGCGTCTTGGAGAAGATTTCGGCGTCGGGCCCGATGCCCACTTCCAGGTATTGCGACCACTGGCCGCGTTCGACCAATTCTGCTTTCAGCTTGGCCGCCTGGTCCGAACCCGGCTGCAAGCGCGACAGATCCGAGCCAATCAAGGCCTGCATGCGCACGCGGATGTCGTCAGCGCGGCTGGCGTCGCCGCCTGCCTCTTCTTCGATCATCCGTTCCAACAGGCTGATGGCGAAGGTGACGCCGGCCGCCTTGATGGGCTGCAGATCGCAAGGGGCCAAGAGGCGCGCGCCGCCCTGGTTTTGCACGGTGGCGCTCATCAGGGCACGCACGTCGCCCAACGATTCCCCCTTGGCGCTTTTTGCAAGCGCCACGCGGTCGGGCCGGTCAAGCAGATCTGAAACGGTGGGGGCCACGGCGGTGATGTCGATGACTTCGCCGTTGCGCACCACCACCACGCTGGGGCCGTCGATGGGCGCCGGGCGCCACACACGGCCCACCAGCAGCGCATCCGCCAGGTCGACGGGCAGTGAATTTTCTTGGTCCATGAGTCTCCACGCTTTATGCCTTGCAGGCGGCATTTGAATTAGGAGCCACGAGTCTAGAAGAAGGCCGTTATGATGTCCAACATAGTGAATATTTGTCCAATATGTTGGAAATAAACTTACTGGAACAACGCCGATGACCACGGAATACGATGTGCCCGCCATCCGGCGCACCCACGACATCCTGCGCGTGCTGGCCAGCCGCCGCACGCCCGTCAAGGCGGCCGAATTGGCGCAGTCCTGCCAGCTTGCCAAGAGCACGCTGTACCTGCTGCTGGACTGCCTGGAGCAGCGCCGCTGGATCGAACGCAAGGACGGCGGCTACATCATTGGTATTGAATTGATGTCCTTGGGCTTCGCCTATCTGCGCCACGATGGCTTGCAAGCGGCCTTTCACGAGGCGGCCAGCGCCTTCGTCACCCGCTGCAACGAGGTCGTGCAACTGGCCGCGCTGGACGGGTTCGACGTGGTCTACATCGCCCGCGAAGACGCCCGGCGCCCGGTGCGGCTGGTGTCGGAACTGGGTATGCGCCTGCCCGCCCACGCCTGCGCGCTGGGCAAGGCGCTGCTGGCCAGTCTTGAACCCGACGCCCTGGCCGCGTGCGTGCCCGATACGCTGCCGCGCGTAACCGAGCGCACCCTGGCCACGCGCGAGGCGCTCTATGAAGAGCTGGAGCGGGTACGCCAGACGGGCTTGGGCCAGGATCAGGAAGAAGTGGCCACGGGCCTGGTCTGCTACGCCGCCTATGTGGGCGTGACGCCGCTGGGCAAGCGGGTGGCGGTCAGCACGTCCATCCCCACCGACCGGTTGGACGACGCCCACCGACACGCCGTGATGGAAGGCATCCGCCAGGTGGCCCGCCACGTCGCGCTGCGGGTGCTGCCCCCGGTCTGAAGCGCGCGCGCCACACCTAAGCCCTTAGCCCACAACGGCTTTTTGACTTTTGAAAAGTGCCACGCTAATATTGCGGATTCGGTCAGCAATGCCCGAATTACGTCGGTTGTTCGCGTAAACCCTTTGGACGTTTGGCTAAAGCATCGGCCAGATACTTGGGCCCACTTCCTTCTTGCCAGATTCTGGCGCCTAGACAGGAATCCAGCCTTTCCGAAGTGGCCCCCCGCCCAGCAGGGCGGCCCGCGCGAATGAACCCATTTACCTATTTAAGGAACACCCCATGTACGCGGTCGTAAAAACCGGTGGCAAGCAGTATCGCGTTGCCGCTGGCGAAAAACTCAAGATAGAACAGATACCGGCAGACATTGGGCAAGAAATCACCCTGGACCAAGTGCTGTCCGTGGGCGAAGGCGACCAACTCAAAGTTGGCACGCCCCTCGTCTCCGGCGCTGTGGTCAAGGCAACGGTTCTTGCGCAAGGCCGCCACGACAAGGTCAAGATCTTCAAGATGCGCCGTCGCAAGCACTATCAGAAGCGTCAGGGCCACCGTCAGAACTACACCGAAATCCGCATCGAAGCCATCACGGCTTAAGACGCGACTCGGTACCACTTAGCAGGAGCTAAACATGGCACAGAAAAAGGGCGGCGGCTCTACGCGAAACGGACGCGACTCAGAATCAAAGCGTCTGGGCGTCAAGACTTTCGGCGGTGAACTGATTCCCGCTGGTTCGATCATCGTGCGTCAGCGCGGTACTCGCTTCCACGCTGGCGTGAACGTCGGCATGGGCAAGGACCACACCCTGTACGCGCTGATCGACGGCAAGGTTCAATTCGGCTTCAAGGGCGCGTTGAACAAGCAGACCGTTTCGATCGTCGCTGCCGAGTAATCGGACAAGCACGTCAGCAACGCGGTTCGCCGCGTTCTCGAACGGCAAAAGCCCTGTCGCATGCGGCAGGGCTTTTTTGTTTTAAGCTTTTTTGTTATCAGGCAATTGGCGAGTAAAGTTTCCAATGCCACCTGGCAGCGCCCCATGGCGGGCGGCTGTCCTTATTACCCACTACACGCGCAAACACCATGAAATTCGTAGACGAAGCCACCATTGAAGTGGTCGCCGGCAAAGGCGGCAATGGCGTGGCGAGCTTTCGCCGCGAAAAGTTCATCCCCAAAGGGGGCCCGGACGGCGGCGACGGCGGACGCGGCGGCACCATCTATGCCGTGGCAGACCGCAACATCAACACGCTGATCGACTTCCGCTACGCGCGCCTGCATCGCGCCAAGGGCGGCGAAAACGGCCGTGGCTCGGACCAATACGGCGCGGCCGCCCCAGACATCACCTTGCGCGTGCCGGTGGGCACGGTCATCCATGACGCCGAAACCGGCGAAGTCCTGTTCGACATGGACACGCATGACCAGAAGGTCGTGCTGGCCGCCGGCGGCCAGGGCGGCATGGGCAACATCCACTTCAAGTCCAGCTTGAACCGCGCACCGCGCCAGTGGACGCCAGGCAAGGAAGGCGAACACCGCTACCTGCGCATGGAACTGAAGGTGCTGGCGGACGTGGGCCTGCTGGGCCTGCCCAACGCCGGCAAGTCGACGCTGATCACCCGCATCTCGAATGCCAAGCCGAAGATCGCCGACTACCCGTTCACCACCCTGCACCCGAACCTGGGCGTCGTGCGTACGTCGCCGTCGCGCAGCTTCGTCGTGGCCGATATTCCCGGCCTGATCGAAGGTGCGTCCGAAGGCGCCGGCCTGGGCCACCTGTTCCTGCGCCATCTGGCGCGCACCCGCGTGCTGCTGCATCTGGTGGACGTGTCCACGCCCGATCCCGACGCGGATCCGGTCGAGCAAGCCGTCATCGACGCACGCGCCATTGTTGAAGAACTGCGCCGCTACGACCAGGAACTGGCCGACAAGCCGCGCTGGCTGGTGCTGAACAAGCTGGACATGGTGCCCAACCCCGAAGACACCAAGCGCCGCTTCCTGGAACTGTATGACTGGAAGGGCCCGGTGTTCGCCATTTCCGGCCTGACGGGCGAAGGCACGCAAGACCTGCTGTACGCGCTGCAAGACTACCTGGACGCCGAGCGCGAAAAGGAACACCTGTCGCGCGACCAGGCGGACGGCACCTATGTGGCGCCGGACCCCCGCTTTGACGACACGCGGTCCGACGCCGACAAGCCGGCCGCGCCGCGCGGCGGTGACGAATAAGCCATAATCGCAGTCCTTTCGATTACGTCTTTTTTCGCCGCAGCCGGCGCCTACCATGTCTGCTGAAACACCCGCCGTTTCCGTCGTCACCCACGCCCAGCGCCTGGTCGCCAAAGTTGGCTCGTCGCTGGTCACCAACGAAGGCCGAGGCCTGGACCGCGCCGCCGTGGCGCACTGGGCCTCACAGATCGCCGCCCTGCACAAGCAGGGCAAGCAGATCGTGCTGGTTTCCAGCGGCGCCATTGCCGAAGGCATGGCGCGGCTGGGCTGGCGCAAGCGCCCGTCGGTCATGCACGAGCTGCAAGCTGCCGCCGCCGTGGGGCAGATGGGGCTGTGCCAGGCCTACGAAGCGGCGTTCGCCGAATACGGCCTGCGCACCGCGCAGATTCTGCTGACCCACGAAGACCTGGCCGACCGCCACCGCTACCTGAATGCCCGCAGCACGCTGTTCGCGCTGCTGCGCCTGGGCGTGGTGCCGATCGTGAACGAGAACGACACGGTCGTCACCGACGAAATCCGCCTGGGCGACAACGACACGCTGGGCGCGCTCGTCACCAACCTGATCGAAGCCGATACGCTGATCATCCTGACCGATCAGCGCGGCTTGTATGACTCCGACCCCCGCAAGAACCCCGGCGCCACCTTCATGTCGCATGCGCAAGCGGGCGACCCTGCGCTGGAAGCGATGGCGGGCGGCGCGGGCAGCGGCATCGGCACGGGCGGCATGCTGACCAAGGTGCTGGCCGCCAAGCGCGCGGCGCACAGCGGCGCGCACACCATCATTGCCTCAGGCCATGAACGCAACGTGCTGACCCGGCTGGCGCAAGGCGAATGCATCGGCAGCGAATTGCGCGCCGTGCTGCCCGTGTGGTCCGCTCGCAAGCAATGGCTGGCCGACCACCTGCGGCTGCGTGGGCGCGTGGTGCTGGACGACGGCGCCGTGCAAGCACTGATGCGCGAAGGCAAGAGCCTCTTGCCCATCGGCGTGACCGAGGTGGAAGGCGAGTTCGGCCGTGGCGACGTGGTGGCCTGCGTGGATAGCCAGGGCCGCGAATGCGCCCGCGGCCTGATCAACTATTCGTCGGCGGATACGCGGCGCATCCTGCGCCAGCCTTCGTCGCAGATCGCCCGTATCCTGGGCAGCATGACCGAACCCGAACTCATGCACCGGGACAACCTCGTCGTCCTTTAATCCTGCGTATCGCGGGGGTGGTCGTGCTGCAGCAAGATGTAGCCCCACCCGCGCACCGCCAGCACCGGCAGTTCAATGTCGAAGCGGCGCGCCTTGCTGCGTAGCCGCGACACCAGCACGTCCACGCTGCGCGCCCCTTCGCGCGGGTTGCACGGAAAGAACCGGTTTCTTGGCAGGCATTGGCCGGGCGCTCTCAACAATCGGATAAAAAAGTCGCGCTCGGTCAACGTCAATGGCAGCCGTTCGCCAGCGGGTCCCGCCAGCACGCGTTTATCCAGCCGCCAGGCCGGCCCGTCCGTGGACGGCGGCAACAGCCGGCGCCGCACGTTGCGCAGCAGCGCGTCCCATTCCTCGGGTTCCATGCGGGCCGAACTATAGAAGTGCACACCGGCCTCCAGCGCCTCGACCCGCTCGCGCGCCGACGCCGCTGACGACTGCCACACCACCGCCGCATCCGGCGCCGCGCGGCGCAGCGAAGCAATCAGTTGCGGGACCTCGGCGCCCTGCCCCCGCAACACCATTGCGTCGACATGGTCCGTGCGCAGTCGTTCCAACAGCTCGTCGACTGACTCAAACGCGCTGACTTGCCATTGAAAATCACGCAAAGCAGCGACAAAATGATTGCTCGTCATTTCATCAAGTTGCACGACGAACACCTTGCCTCGTTCATGCATGTGTCCTCGCCTCCAAAACTATCACCCAGGTAATGCTTATAACCACCAAAGTAAATCATGAGCAAGCTTCAATCGACGCGTGAAGACATTTTCAGACCGATTGAAGCAAGCCCGTCTTCTGCGTGGTCACACGCAGAAGACGCTCGCTCGTCTTGCGCGAATCTCGCAAAGTGCAATCGCCAGTTACGAAAGCGGGCTACGGCATTCCAGCCGATCCGTCCGTAAGCTTGCGCAGATTCTGAAGATAGAGCTGGAATGGCTGGAGACCGGCAAGGGTCCCATGGAATTGCCCATGGAAGGCTATGACCTGTCAGATACCTTGCTGCCCGTGGGCGTGGCCGAGACCATGCCCCGTGTGGCCCGCAGGCCGCGCCCACAGGCGCCCTGGCCGTTTCCCAACATCGCCCCGTCGCAGTTCGACGGCCTGACGCCCGACGATCGCGCGATGCTTGAAGCGTTGACGCAGACCTTCATTGAAACGGCGCAAGCACGCCGCACCGTCAAGCCTCGCGGCCGCAAGATAGGCTGACCGTTCAACGCAACAGCACGCGTTCACCTCATCAGCAACAGGCAAAAAAATATCCGCACCCCAAGGTGCGGATATTTTTTTGCTTATGCGCCGGAAGATCAGGGCTTGGGCGCGGGAGCGGTGCCCCCGGTGGCCGGAGCCGGTGCCGGCGGGGCATCGCCACGGATCTTGGCGGCAATGTCAGACGCCGCTTTCGCCGACGGCACGCCAAAAGCAAGCACGCCACGGTTCAGGGGTTCGGCAATGCTGGGGGCGGCGACCAGTTCCTGGTCAATCACCAAGGCCAAACGGTTGCCTACGTTTTTCGTGCTGATTTCAGTCAGCTTGCGGGCGCCAGCTTCCGAGAAGCGCAGACCCACGAAGTTCTGGCCCTGGCGGTCAACCAGCGCGGCAGCGTCGGTCAAGTCGGCGCGCGTCAGCACCGGCACTTCCTGCAAATAGAGCTTGCCGTCGGGCAGCGTGATCTCACGCAGACCCGGGCCGGGTTGCTGGTGAGCCAGATAGAAGTCCACCGACGCGGCGGCGGCGGGCTGGGTCGTTTGTTGGCCAGCGTCGGGCGTGGCGGCCGCGTCAGGCGATTTGGTCGGAGCTGTCTTGCAACCCGCCAGCGCCAACGTCACGACAACCAGGGCGGGCGCCAATTTGCGCAGGGTCAGTTGCATGCTCGTTTCCTTCTTCTAAGTTAGCTATGCCCGGCGGACATAGGGCGACCTGCCGGGCGTTTGGTTGGAAAAAGTGTACCGAACCTGAATGACGGTGTCGCCGCAGACTGAATCCAAATGTAAACCAGTAATACCAGCTCTCCATGACGAGCGCTGCACGAATGATCTCATGCGAGCCAAACATTGCTGAACAGCGCAGCAAGCGACGTCGGCTTGGCACGCTCTATACTTCGCTTTCGCGCAGGGGTACTCGTTCCGCTTTTTTGGCGGGACGTGTTGAGAGAGTCCCTTCGTACCAGTACGGATAATGCCGATGCTGGGAGCCGTATTTCCGCCTTGCGTCGCTGCACGCCTGGGGGAAGTCCATTCCCGATCGGCTCCAACCACTCGCTTGGAGCTTTCCATGAACGCCAATCCCAAATTCCTGGCCGCTACCGCCGAAGTCGACGCGGCGGCCGTCGCACCGCTGCCCAAATCGCGCCGCGTGTATGAGACGGGCTCGCGCCCCGACATCCGCGTACCGTTTCGCGAGATCGAGCAAGACGACACGCCGACCATGTTCGGCGGGGAAAAGAATCCGCCCTTGACTGTTTACGACTGCAGCGGCCCCTACACCGACCCCGACGTCAAGATCGATATCCGCCGAGGCTTGCCCGCGCTGCGCCGCGGCTGGATTGAAGAACGCGGCGACACGGACGTGCTGCCCGGCCCCACTAGTGAGTACGGCAAGCAACGCCTGACCGATCCCAAGCTGACGGCCATGCGCTTCGACCTGCAGCGCCCGCCGCGCCGTGCCAAGGTGGGCGCCAACGTATCGCAGATGCACTATGCGCGCCGCGGCATCATCACACCCGAAATGGAATTCGTGGCCATCCGCGAAAGCCTGCGCCGCGAGCACTACCTGCAAACGCTGCGCGACAGCGGGCCCGATGGCGAAAAGATGGTCAAGCGCTTGCTGCGCCAGCACCCCGGCCAATCGTTCGGCGCGGCCATTCCCGCGGCGATCACGCCGGAATTCGTGCGAGATGAAATCGCGCGCGGCCGCGCCATCATCCCGGCCAACATCAACCACCCCGAAGTCGAGCCCATGGCGATCGGGCGCAACTTCCTGGTGAAGATCAACGCCAACATCGGCAACTCGGCCGTGAGTTCGGGCATCGGCGAAGAAGTGGAAAAGATGACCTGGGCGATCCGCTGGGGCGGCGACACGGTGATGGATCTGTCCACCGGCAAGCATATTCACGAAACGCGCGAGTGGATCATCCGCAATTCACCCGTGCCAATTGGCACGGTGCCGATATACCAGGCGCTGGAAAAGGTGGATGGCAAGGCCGAAGACCTGACCTGGGAAATTTTCCGCGACACGCTGATCGAGCAGGCCGAGCAAGGCGTGGACTATTTCACCATCCATGCGGGCGTGCGCCTGCCGTTCATTCCCATGACGGCCGACCGCATGACGGGCATCGTGTCGCGCGGCGGTTCGATCATGGCCAAATGGTGTTTGGCGCATCACAAAGAGAGCTTTCTGTACGAGCGCTTTGAAGACATCTGCGACATCATGAAAGCGTATGACGTGAGCTTCTCGCTGGGCGACGGGCTGCGTCCGGGCTCGGGCTACGACGCCAACGATGAAGCGCAGTTCGCGGAATTGAAGACGCTGGGCGAGCTGACGCAGGTGGCGTGGAAGCACGATGTGCAGGTCATGATCGAAGGCCCGGGCCACGTGCCGATGCAGATGATCAAGGAAAACATGGAGCTGCAGCTGGAACACTGCCACGAGGCGCCGTTCTACACGCTGGGGCCGCTGACCACCGATATCGCGCCCGGCTATGACCACATCACGTCCGGCATCGGCGCGGCGCTGATCGGCTGGTACGGCACCGCGATGCTTTGCTACGTGACGCCCAAAGAACACTTGGGCTTGCCGAACAAGAAGGACGTGAAGGACGGCATCATCACGTACAAGATCGCGGCGCATGCGGCGGACCTGGCCAAGGGCCACCCAGGCGCGGCGATCCGCGACAACGCCTTGTCAAAAGCGCGCTTCGAGTTCCGCTGGGACGATCAGTTCAACCTGGGCCTGGACCCGGACACCGCGAAGGAATTCCACGACGAAACGCTGCCGAAGGATTCGATGAAGGTCGCGCATTTTTGTTCGATGTGCGGCCCGCATTTCTGCAGCATGAAGATCACGCAGGACGTGCGCGATTACGCGGCGGCACAAGGCGTCAGCGAGAAAGACGCCTTGCAGAAAGGCATGCAGGAAAAGTCGGTAGAGTTCGTGAAGAAGGGCGCCGAGGTGTATCACCGGCAGTAGATGGGTTACGCGCGAGCTGCATCGTCGTTCTTGCGCGCACCGTGCCGCGCTGCACCCATCCTACGTAGGATGGGTGCAGCGCGCCAGATGGGACTGTCAGAAATTTTGTGTTCTAGGCGTTGTTCTGACGTTGCATCATTTACTCGCTGGCCCACTGGGCGTTGGT
>NZ_JBCGCS010000042.1:0-244 GCF_038594925.1 Achromobacter sp. JD-1
CGCTGAGCTGCTGCCGCATCGGTGGCAACCTGCTGCATAAGCAGAACCGTCAAGGGTGTGTTCAGCAGGCGCTTACGACTATCTGCCCCAATCCCTGGGGAAAGCGATGAAGACCATTGGTTATGAAAGACGGTAGTGGCTGCTTTGCGGCTTGGCCGCTTGGCTTGGCTTCCGCGCAACGACAGGCATTAGTACCTACGGGGGCCTGTTTAGACGTTATGTATCTTATGGCTGCTTGATGGGG
>NZ_JBCGCS010000042.1:406-5271 GCF_038594925.1 Achromobacter sp. JD-1
TTCGGATAAACGTGTTTTGAATTGGGTGTTTAGCGGCTAAACCGGGCCGGAATGCCAGCAACCGGCCAGGAGCGGCCGTTCCGACACGTGCTCAATTGGTGAGCTATTCAGGACCGACGCTATCAGGCTTAGATTGGACCGACTCGGTTGCAAGCATGTCAGCCAGTTCGTGCATCAACGTGCGCACTGCAGCTTGATCGAACTGCGCAAGCATGTAATCGATTCGAGAATGGAGGACGTTGGAGCTCCGGAGGTCGTCGACGCTTCTGGACATTCTAGTTGCGGCGCGGATCCGGAGCTTCTGTGCAGGTGCTCCCTCGCTGTTCAGCATTGCGCGGAACTTCGTCTTCAGAACATTCGTTGCAGCTTGGGTACCTTCACCGATCGCCAATGCGACCAGTCCTTTGGTGGCCGTTTCCAGAATTCCCCAGCCGGTCTCGTACCTTCCGCCCTTACACGCCCAGTCCATTAAGAGTTGTGTTGAAGCTTCATAAAACTCCAGGCATTCCCGTCGATATCCGTCCAAAGCCGCTTCGAAGAGGTGGTCTGTGAGGGAGTATTTTGCGACAAAGATAACCGAGTCTTTATCGTCGGGAAGCCAAGATAGAGTCGAAATGAGCCAGACCGCATGACCCCGCAGTTTGTCCTTTTGATATTGAGGGCACGCAGGCGCATTCGAGAGGGCATTAAGCAGCTCGGAGATCCCGACGGCCCACGTGATGAGATCGTAGGAAAACGAGGATCGCTTCTGGAGGGCGAGAAGGAAGAGCTCCTTCTGCGAACCATATATCTGGTCCGCCCAAGTTTCAAAGTTGCCAATGATCTCACCTACACGCATGTGGACCACGGGCGCTTCCACCAACTGGTTAACAAATGACGTAAGCCTTCCTCTGAGCGAAGAATCGCTGGTGCTCGAAAAGTATGGGCCTAGCGTATTGCGGTGTATGGGTTCGAGCCGCGTTTCCGGCGTTTCCAGGAACCCCTTCGCAGCTTCGGTCACGGCCGAACGCAACTGACGGACTGGAAAGTGGATATCGTGCTTTCCTTTTGTAATGAGGTCGTAGGTGACATCGGCAAGCTGCTCAAATGCAGTAAGCGTGACCGCCTGATGGTCTGTCCGGAATATTCCAACGTTGGAAAGGGAAGCGATCTTCTGTACTGTGCTCACAATCTCGCTCGGGTTTGTATGATCTAGCGCGAGTTTCGAAGCGCGGCCCAACAGCCGAATTCCCTCCATCATGAGGTCGGGCATGTTGTGCGGAATGACAGACTCGACGGCCGAGCCCATATAACCGGCAGCAAGTAGTGCGTGGTACTTGCTTCGATCACGCCCCGGATACTCGATCTTCAGATACACGCCATAAAGCCCACCAATAGCACGCAGAGTGCTTTCCCCCAGTCGCTCATCACCCTTCGCCAATGCGGTCTGCATTGTCTGCCGAAGTTGCTCTAGCGAAATATTAATAAATCCGTCGGTTGTGCCCGGCATCTCGAAGAGAGGGTTGCTTCCGACGAAGGTACCGTGCTTCGCAGCGCAATAGGTGGCGTTGATCTGCGAAACGCGTTCGAACGCATACTCAGTGACCTCATAGTCGCCTTGTTCAGCGAAGCGCTTTGCGTAAGAAATGGCGTAGTGAATCGCTTGCCCTGCGGCTTTGGTCCAATGGTCGTTGACTTGAAAGAAATATGCCTTGGAAGCGTTGAAGTGGAACTCTATGCCGTCGTCTCCCTCCCCGGGTGGCGTCTCTTTATGCAAAAGGATTTCAGCTTTATCTGCCAATCGGCTCCATCTACGCACATCCTGTTGAACCTCCTTCGACATAATAGAAAGCTGTTCGATCGGATTGATGAGTTGGAGTGCGCGTCTGTACGCGAAAAGAAACAGCAGTACGATCACTGCGACTCCCCAAATTGCCGCAACTATTGCGGGAATCGCCCAGCTTCCGTCCGGAATGAGCGATGTCGAGCCGACAACTAGTGCAATGAGAAATGATGCAAGAAACGAACCCAGTAACCTGAGGTCAGAGCTTAGCCGTCTGAATAAACCATGCGGCATGCGATCGACATTAATCTGCATGGCGAACACAACGATTGAGAACGCGATAGCGGCAGCTCCGATCATTGCTGCGCCTGTGCCGCCAAGAAGTGTCCTGAGCGAAGCCAGGCTGTCGCCGTTGCTGAAATAGTTACCGAACTCCCTCTGCAGGAACGGCATTGCCAGCACGGTTGAAAGCATAGAGATCAGCAAGACAGTCGCCGCGATTTTCAGCCCATGCTGTAGCCACCAGTAATTGAGCCGGATAATTGCCCGATACAACCGCAATGTCACTGTTGCGTGTGCTTTATTAAGCAGTGCCTGTAGCCTTAACTTGACCATCCCATAGGCTCCCTAGTAGATGCCCGAAAAGAAGAGCCTCTGGCTCGTTGATGCCAATCCGGCATGAGTGTACATTTCCAGCGAGCGCGTTGGGACGGAAATCGCCCCGTTGGATCAGGACGCAGCCAGAACTGGGATCTCCAAGTGGCGGTACCGAACGCCCCCTCGGAATCCTTAAAGTTGAGAGACGGGCCGGTAAACAGTGCGTGCCTTTGCGAGCGACGCACAGTTCGCTATCTGGGCATCAAGGTCGATGATTCTCTTGAGATGGCTGGATAAAACCGAGGCTTGATGACTCTCGGCCGGCGAGCGGTCGCTTGCCGGCTATGAGCGGTTACAGCCTCCTCAACTGCGATATTTTTCTTCTGATACTTTATAAATAACGATACATTCCACATAATTTTCTAGCGAAGCGGGATAATTAAGCATTACTAAACTATAGAGCTCAAAAATGAGTATGCAGAATTTTTTGAAACGTCGCAGAGCGCGCGAGCATAGATACAGCGGCACCATTTGTTTCCTCTACTCTTCGAAGATTTCCGAAAGCGTTGACCTAGAACGTGCATGCCGCATACTGGTCGCGTCCGATGTATTCGACTTCGCGCTCTGCAGTCGAGGTGCGCTTTATTACCGGTCGGAGCGTTCGGTCGCCTGCGACAAGCTGCTGATAGACCAATCATTAGATGGACGAGGAAGCTCGATTGGCGGCCTTGAGAAATTCTTGGCGCGCGATCCAACCGACGCAGCGAAAATGGGTGTGTGGAACGCGCTTCACCTTCTGAATTCTGATAGCAAGTTTTCGAATGGCGCATCCTCTTTTCCCGCTGATAGCGTGAGAATCCAGGTAAGCCCTGTAGCAATCCGCTTAGATGGTGATGACGCGTACTCTCTTTGCACTCCGATGATCCGGCTCTACGAGGACGGAACCGTGAGCGTTCTTTTTGAACTACTACACAGGTTCGAAGAACGGTTAGTCGCCGAAATTGTGAGTAATGAAGTCAATGCCGCGACGCGTGGGACTAAATCATTTCAGGTGAACGTACCATTCTATCGAGCGGCACTTGAACAACAGTTTGCATCCATGCCGCTGGCTGCTAGGTGGCGCCAATATTCCGCGTTCAAGGGATTGATGCGGAATGCCCAGTTAATCCAGGAATCGTTCGAGTTCGGCGATGACAAGCTCGAGCTAGTCGAGCTGGCACTAACGGATCGTCTCAGCCTTTCCGATATAGCGAGAAATCTAATTTCGATGATTGAGCGCTCATTGGACATTGGAAAGGTTCCTCAGCGGCCGCAACGACTAGCAAAACAGTGGAAGTCAAGAAACTTGAGCGGATGGTTTGGAAAGCCGGTATTGATTGTTTCGTCACACGACGGGCAGTTGCAGAGTGCGGCAAGGAATGCGGCGAAACACAGGCTGCTGATCAACAGCGTAATGATGAGATCCCATCCGAGCGCGGTGGTCGGTATGGAACAACCTGAGTTGCCTGATCTACGCCCGTTCGACGACTTCAATCATTATTTTAGCGAGGGGGTGTCACTTGTCCTATGTGCTGGCAAGGTGTCCGCGGCAATCCGGGCTGAAGATTCAGTGGTCCTTGATAACATAATCGCGGATACGCTTGTCCTCACAGAGGCTGCCCAATTTTTACAGGTTTTCTACTCAGCCGTGTCTGATGAGTTGGACAGATGCACTACCTCGGCCGACGTCGCGCGTCTTGAACTAAGGTTGATGGGTTTAGATGAAGCATTTTTTAACGGGCACCGGTACGGTGAAACCCAGAATTTTTTCCACAGCGTTAGGAGTAGCGCGAGAACGTCAGGGTCGCGCTTGATTGTTCAGCAGAAGGTAGACGTCGCAAGGAAGGCACTCGAGCTCAGCGAGAAAATTGCCGGTGACCATGACACACGCTGGATCACGCTAACTTTTGGCGTTCTTGCATCTGCGACCCTATCTCCCGAGCTGGTCCAGCCCATTGCTACTGCACAAGGTTGGCATCTCGAAGACGAGAGCTTGTTCAAAGTGGTTTGTCTCCTATTTTCTTTTGTCATAGTTGCATCACTCGTAGGACTCTCTCGATCAATTATCAGATTCGTGTCTAACCGAAAATTCACACGCATCGTAAAACAGTCGGGCCGAGGGGTATCTAGATAGACGTAGGCTCTTTCATGCGAGGATGGGTTTTCGTACGGTAGCGCTCCACCGCGATCCAATGGCAAAACGTTGAGAAATTGCAGCCCAGAATACGGTTACTGAGGAGTCGCCGTAAACAACGTGGTGGTCTGCTTTGGGTCGAAGGCAGTCGGCAGGAAATGCCGCCTCTCGCCCGCCCCGCCGGGAGGCCCACTCTGGGCGCGAGGTCTGGTCAGCGGACAGTGGCCACAGCTGCGACTTACCCGCCTTTAGCTTTGCTTATGCGGAACGACGCGCATTAGTACCTACGGGGGCCTGTTTAGAAGTTATGTATCTTATGGCTGCTTCGCGGGG
>NZ_JBCGCS010000042.1:5434-11211 GCF_038594925.1 Achromobacter sp. JD-1
TTCGGATAAACGTGTTTTGAATTGGATGTTTAGTGGCTAAACCGAACCGGTTCGCGCTGCCCCTCTGACGTGGAATGCGCTCGGCCCGTCATGTCCACGTGCTAGCATTTCTGCGAAGACGCATGTCCCAGACAGCGTGCGTCTTTTTGCGCTGAACGGCCCTGACCTCGCGGTCAGGGCCACCTTATTGGTCAGCACGAATGTTCACCTATCAAGGCGCCGGTGGCTGGCTGAGCTGAAAATAGACCGTAGAAGTTTAGCCGCTAAGCAGGTGCCCGCTCAGCGACCCAGGTCGCGATCACGCTGATGTTGCATTGAGTAGGCTTGCTCAGCCTGTAGTTCCGTGCGCTCAACAAGGCCAACGCCACCATGCGGATATCGGATCCCAATCATCTGCCCGGGAACGGCGAGATCCACGTTGAGGAGCGCGCGACGGCTGTGCAGGACCATCTCACCAGCCAGGCCCTTTTGCTCTTGAACCAGGTACCGCTCGGTCAATCCGATAACCACGCCTTCATAGCTCTGCCCCGGAATAGCCTGAACGACATGTGCGCGATCGCCCGCCACCGCCCTCGCCAGATCCAGTGCGTATTCCCGGTCAATTTCTCGGAGACTGGCGCGAATCAAGCGCGCCATGCGCTGCGAGTCTCCTTGATAGGCCTCGATCGACGCTTTCGTCATCTCGCTCCGATCAACGCCCTGCCAGTCAATGCCGTAGCCCGCATCCCTTGCAAGTTGACCGATGAACTCCCGGATACTCCTGCCATTGCCCTCCCGAAAGGGATGGAGCACATTCAGCTCGCCCAAGTAATGGCCAGCACGCTCGCTGAACAAATCGGACGAAAGACCTTTTAGCAGCCCTTCTCGAGAAAGTGGTCGCGTGATCTGTGGCGCATAGCTCGTGATCTGCTCGTGGCTGGCGAAGCGTGTTGTGCCCTTCGAAATGTCCACCGTGCGAATCTTGCCCGCCCAGTCATAGACGTCGCCGAACAGCCGTTGATGAATCTGTTGAAGGTGCGCCAGGTCAAACTCGCCTCGAACGGGCGATACCGCAAGCTCATAGGACCGCACGGCAGCAAAGGTCGCTTCAACCCTATCCAGTTCGGATTGGTCGCTGATGCCAAATCTGTTGCGTAGAACGCCTGTATCAGGATCTACGTAGGGGTCTTTTGCGTTAATTGGATACTTTGCCATGGCCGTAGCGAAATGGCCGCCAAGGAGGCGGCCATTGCTATTCGAAGGCGGTGGGGGAGCGAAACTCCCCAGACGCTACGCGGGCGCGCAGCGTATTGATCACGTCCAGAAGGCTCAAGGTTCCGTCCGCGGCACGCTTAAGATCTGCGATAGTCCGCGCATCTGGCTCCAGCCCCTCGAGACGCTGGCTGGCTACCGCATTGGCGACGGCGCGATGGCGGTCCTTCAGGTCGTGAGCAGTAAGCATTTGGAGGCCTCCGGGTAAGGCTTCATTTTACCGAATATCCGCGCTTCGCAGCTGTTCTGAATCAGATTTTGCCGTCATCAAGAGACCATAGCCGGCGCTTCAGAACGACTGTCACAAAATTCTGCGCAGCATCCCAGAAAACATAAAGACTGCCGGCCAGTAGTAGGAGGAACCACCAATTCGTATCGGGCAGTAGTCGATCGAAAACAGAATGGATCTCCAGCAACCTCAGCATTCCTGCCGTCGCCAATATCCAGGATAGGACGTAGGTAACGATTCCGAACGCTATGTACAAGATCAAGAACATCGTTGGCTCCTTGGGCTGTTGGGAAGAAATCGGACGGTGGTTCTGGGGTGCGTCACCTCAACGATGAAGGTAACCGGCCCGCAGGTGTTAAATGCGGAACTGTTCGCGCAGTGCTCCGCCCTTTTCTGCTGCCGTAAGCCAGCGGGGTGCGCGTCCACGACCAGTCCAAGTCTCGCCCGATTCGGGATGGCGGTACTTTGACGCCACGGGGCGACGAGGTTCTTTTTGATCTACGGCCTTCTTTCGCTTGGCGCGGGTCGACTTCATTGCACCGTATGCGGCCTGGATATCTGCGGGAGCAATCTGAAACTCATGCATCTGCGCGATGATCTTTTGTAGGGCTGACGCCCGGCCATTGACGCGAAGCGCTTCGGCGCGTCGTTGCAGGGCTTGAATTTGAGCGTTGAGCTTGGCGAGCGATTTGTTCGAGTGCATTGCGAAATCCTTCTGTTGTTCTATTTTGGTGCTGACCGGGATGGGGCGCTTAAGCGTGAAGGCGTCGTTGCCACGGCGGTCATGCCCGTGCAGCCCATTCCAACTCTGCGGCCGGGCCGATCGTGACGGAGACTCGGCTGTTGGCCCGCTTTTTTATATCCACTGCTTCGTTTTGCGAACGTGCCGCAACGAGCTCCACCGGATCGGCCTCGTTGACGATCGATACGAGAACGTCAAACTTTCGACCCTGCGTCAGATAGAAGTCCAACAGGCGGACTTCGTCAGTCGAAAGCAATGCGTAGATGCGGCCATCCAGGGACTTCACATCGTTCAAAGTGGGGATTAAGTTCGGCATGTCTTTTTTCCGCTCAGGTGTTTTGTGCAAGTGGGTTGGGTAGGGTCGCTACTTGCGGTTTAGCCGCTAAACATCGGCACGCTTTGTCATTCATTAACGAGCTGGGGCCTCCAGATCTTTACTAGCTCCTTGAACGCCTCGTGTACGGTGGTACTGAGCGTGTCTGGATAGGATCGGCAGCGCCGGACCAGGGCAATGACTGAAGACATGTCGTCGTAAATCTCCTTGTCCACGCTCCACAGATCCGACAGATCAAAACCACCGCAGCTTGTTGCGTTCCACCAGGCAAGCAGGAAGTCCGCCACGCGCTTGCTCTGGTTGGTGTCTCGTCGAGCGATTTCGATGAGCCGATTCAAGGAGTCCATGCCGGCTTGCCGCAGCGCGGGATTGGCAGCGTCACGCTGCTCTTGCTCGAGCACGTTCCGACGGCGTTGGAACTCTGCCTTCACTTCTGCAGGAATCTCGCCGGCGGTCGACACGAAGGTTGACCGAGGCGGGAGTGCGCCGTCTGCGGGCGGGGAGCTCGGCTCTTTTGCCAGGAATACGTAGGTCGAGCATTGCGCGGCCACCGCGCGGGCTGTCGCCTCATTATGTGATGACGGTGACGTGTCGTCCGACGGCGCTTCTGGCGACTCTTCCTTGGCCCCTGCGGCTTTGCGAAGCGCCTTCACTGCTGACCGCGTCGGCTTCGTCTCGGTGGCGTTTAGCAGATCTGCGACAGCCTGCGGATCTTCTCGATGAGCAACGGCCAGCTCGCTGGCCAGCGTCACGTCCGTGACTTTTCCCGAGGCGACGGCGTCGGCCACCGGAGGCGGCAGATCGAGCATCTTTGCGTGTTGGGTAACCCAAGCCTTCGACTTTCCAAGCCCGACAGCGATCTCGCTCTGCGTTCTGCCCTCCGCCAACTCGTCGCGGATGAACTCGGCAATCTCAAGAGCCGTGATGCCTTCGCGTTTCATGTTCTCGGCCATTTGTGCGAAGCGGTCGAACTTTTCGCGAATAATCCCAGGCACCTGGCGCCAACCTTCAGCCTTGGCCGCACGAAAGCGTCGGTGGCCGAAGTTGATCAGATACCGACCAGGACGAGCCGGGTTCGGCCGGAGCGATATCGGGCTCAACATTCCATCGCGGCGCAGCGATTCGCGAAGTTCATCGATGCTCTCTTTGCTCAACCCCGGGTTGTAATCCAGCCGGACGTTCCGGTCCTCGTCGATGGTATCCACCTCGAACAGGTCGGGTTCGCCGACCTGTCGCTGCGGGCCGTCCAGCATCGAGGCGAGGTCGCCCAGTCCTTTCAGATCCATCATGCCTTTACTCCCATCTTGGCGCGGATGTACTGTCCCAGGGCCCGCATTTCGGCGCCCGCCGCACGCGCGGTAGTCTTCTTGGATTTCCAGACGGGTTCGCCAATAGACTGTGCTTCAGCGACGCTGCTGCGTAGGCCGATGGTGACGGGCGCAAGCAGCTTCTCGTGGGTGGCACGGACTTCTGCCAAATGGCGGACCTGGCGCGGATTCCGCCGATCCACCATGCTGGGCAGAAGCCCGAGAAATTGCAGCCTAGGATTGCGCTGCCGAGCATTGAGTATCACGCGCATCATCTTCTTGATCCCTTCGATGCTGTACTCCTCCATCTCCACAGGGGATATGACCGCATCGGCAGCGTGAAGCGCTGCTGCCAAGGCGATGCTTACGCCCGGCGCTGTATCAATCACGCAGAGGTCATAACCTTGTTCGGCGAAGGCCGACAGATTTACCCGGAAATTTCTCAGCGCGGTCTCGAGCGGCATGTAAATCAAGTTCGCCAGCAGCTGATCTGCCGCGATCAAGGAGATGCTCGAGTCGTGTGTCGGCGCCACGGGCGTGCTGTCGAGAAAGAGCGCGCTTGCAGGGATTTCCAGCTTGAACCGGGCCATGGTCTTGGAGATGTCGCCAGAATCTAAGTCGACAACCAAGACCCTAGCTCCTGCTTCGGCTGCTTCAAATGAGGTGTTGACTGCGGTCGTGGTCTTGCCAACACCGCCCTTTCCTTGTGCGACTGCGAGAATTTTCATGCTATTTGCGTTCCAGAGTGATTGCTGGGTTTAGCTGCTAAACGCACTTCTCGGACCCGCGATCCAACATGCTTTTCGCTGGGGCTGTGGTGCGCTTCATTTGGCCGACTGATCCTTTTCGCAGATCCGGCTGTGCAAAGCCCTGAGCTTTTCGCCGTTGTGCCACTTCATATCCTTCTGCCCACCGGCTAGGATGCCCGCGACGGTCGATTGTTTAAGCCCCACCTCGGCCGCTATCTGCGACTGGGTCATGCCGCGAGCGACAAGGTCTTGTATTAGTTTTTTCCAGTTCATCGGTGAATTTTATCGGTGTTCCGATAATTCTGTCAATCGGCGTGCCGATGGCAACAGGGTTCAGAATTCCGATATGGTCACCTTCGGTCAACGCTTACGGGCAGCTCGCAAAAAAGCTAAGCTCAGCCAAGCGGCTACAGCTAAAAAAGCGGGCATGTCTCAGTCGACATTGTCCGAGCTCGAGAATGACGAGTACCCCACGTCCACGTTCACCACGCGGCTTGCCCATATATATGCGGTAAGCGCTCGATGGCTTGCTGACGGGGACGGGCCTATGGCCACGTCCTCAATAGACGAGAACGAGCCAGAGCCCATTAGTGCAGAGAGCGTCTCTTGGCCATTTAGCGACAGGATTCGCCCAGAGGCTTACGCCTTGTTGGACCCTGCTGTTAAAGAAGACATCGAAGACTATATCGAGCTGAAACTCTCGAAGGTCATGGGTACGCCCCGAAAAAGCACCGCGCGCAAAGCGCGCACAGCCGCCTAAACCCCGGTATCTCGTTTCATCCGATAGAAGGGTTATCTGGCCCCATCGGTGGCACAAAATTTTGCCTACCAAGTAACTAAATACCACTCCGGAATCTGAACGTATCTTTAGATTGCTGCCGGGTTGCTGCAGATACACATGCGATCCGAAGCAAATTCGCCCATTTCAGAGGCGTACAGAAAAATATCGGCATTCCGATTGACAACAATGATCGGAAGCCCGATAATTTGCTGGAACAGTTTCTTACTGCTTTATTGATACGTTCTTTTACAACCAGAATCTTTAATACCGCCCCACCGCGCCCATCGGCGCAGTGGTAGGGGAGATTGCCGCGAGCGAAAGCTTGGCCCCGGGCATTAAAGAAGCGGCAAGAATCAATGCGCCAGACGAGGCCCGTGAAGCTCG
>NZ_JBCGCS010000043.1:0-8631 GCF_038594925.1 Achromobacter sp. JD-1
ACATGGTGTCCACCTAAAAGTGGTGGACACTATCGAGGACAACGCACGCGCTCAATATGTGTTCGCCAGGCGCTTACGGTACGTCAACGTCAGTGAGCGCCTCATCGAGTACGGCGAGCGCTAATCGCCTCACGCACTCGGTGAGCCTATAGAAGAAAGGTGACGCCGGGATGCCACGAGTGTGCCGGTTCTTCATGTCTTACGCCCTCCGCTTGACCGACTCTGCAGCCCGCCGTGCCAAGCTTAGGCAACGCCGATGTGTCGTAGGCGTTGATCGCCCCTAGACGGGAGACAGTGCCCTTCGATTGGTGCTGCCAAAAACCTGGCCCATAGCTGCGCGATCCCGGTCAGGATTGTTCAAGCCGAGTTTTAACTCGCCTTGCTCGTCGCTTCGGTGACGGAACAACCTGCCTCGGGATTTCCATTGGGCTGTGCGGCCCGAAAAAGGCCCACGGAAGGGCCCTGTGTGTCTTGTGCACACCCCGCTTTGGAACTGGGCAGCCCCTGATAGCCCTGCACACAGAGGGGCTCTTATCAAATGCAGGGATGTATTAATTTAATCCGCTAAGTGATTGATTGGTAAGGAAATTTCCTATTGCCCGGAACGTCCTGTTGGAGTAGATTTGGCTTCGAGCGCGAGCACGTGCAGCTCCTTTTTTAGAGAGACGTCCATGACCCGGGCATTTGGACTGCAGCTGAGCCTAATTAGGGCCACACACGGCTTGAGGACCAAGCACCTGGCACAACTTGTCGGTGTGACGCCAGCCTATCTAACTCAAATTGAGAAAGGTCGGAGAGAACCCCCGCGAAGGGAGCTTCTTGGCCGTATCTGCTCCGCCCTTCAGCTAACCGCAGAAGAGACACAGTTGCTGATGAGGACGGCGGCGAGGGAGAGGACGCTTAAGGAAATCGAGTCCGTCGATTGCAAGTCAGCAGCGACGATACTGGCGGCAGAAATAGTGGGGACAGACAATGGCCACCGCCCAGAGGAGGTCTATCACGACCTTAGGGACGTGGTTCACAAGTTTCTAAAGGTGCACGGCACTCCGCCGCATGACTCTGAAGAGACCGATTGTTCGTCCGAACACGTTGTAGCACTCTTGAGGGGAACTCCCATGTAGAACGAAAAACGCCGATCAACCTTTCGATTGACCGGCGCGTGCTTTGGTTCGGAAACCTCAGCGCTCACACGTCAAGTTTCCTTCCGGAGCACAACCCCGTCAAGTGTTTTCTCGGCGAGCCGCGGCTCGCCGGGTAGAACTGTTGCCTGCGGAGGAAGCCATCATGCTGCACAAGCGCGGCAGGAAGGTGTTCAATCGATCACCGCATAGGCGGGTCGGATTCATTGCCTGCTCTTGGTTCCAAGAGGACTACTTAGAGTATGAAAGCCTTCTCGAACTGAGTTTTGCCCGGATCGCCCTGCTTTGCCCAGGTTTGACGCGGATACAGTCTCAACCCTTTGTCGACCTGCCTGGTTTCCCTAAGTACACGCCTGATTTCAGGTTGGACTTTGATGCCTCCCCAACGATGTTTGTGGAGGTCAAGCCTTCTGTGCACTTGGAGCGCCACCGACAGGCGCTCAATGCCGCCGGCACCATCCTTAAATCGCATGGCTTCCAGTTCCTGATCGCGACTGATGACCTTATCCATCATCAAGATCGGCACGTCCGAGCCTCCGTGTTCCTTCGATATGCTCGCTCTCACCACTCTCCGCAGGTGGTAGAGAAGGCCATGTCGCGCGTAGTAGCGCATGGGCTACCTAGTGCACTTGGCGAGCTGGAGACTGCAGGTGTGTGCTCAGTCGAACTTCTAAGGCATCTGGTCGGCATAAGGCGGCTTGTTGTTGAGCCGTCGCTCGAAGGCCTCTCCCTGAACGTACCGAACCGCCATGAAAACTTACTCCCTGCAAGTTGGCTTAATAGTTCAGAAGGGTGCGCGGCAACTGACATTCGTCCGCGATTTAGGTGGCAACCGAGTCCAGTTCGAAGACATCCATACGCGCGCGATTTCAACTTTCAAGGCAAAAGCTCTTATTCGTCAGATTGATGAGGGGCGTATCTTGGTCATAAGCACGACAGGTGTTGTTCCTACGCTTTCGCCCGCTCAACAGCCTGCCGTAGTAAAGGAAATGCCCCTTTTGGTTGGAGAGCTCACTGATAAGCAGGCAGCGACAATTGAGGGGCGCGAAAACTACGTGCGCGCTGCGCTTCGCATGGGGGTGAGCGCAGGATCTCGGCGGGAGATCGAAAAAATCCTACCCAAGCTCAATGCCAGATTTGGTGTTGAGAAGGGCCCGTCGGCTTCGACCCTCATGCGATGGCTGAAGGCTTTCATCGCGTCGGGAAGGAACGTCATGAGCCTGATGTCTGGAAACACGGTACGCCAGACGCCTCAACGACTGGACGAAGCAGATACCCGGTTGGCACAGGACGCCATAGATCGCCATTACCTTGTATTGCGAGGTAAGAGCTTGGCCGCAACCTATGTACGGTACTCAAATGTGGCACGCCAAGCGCGAGAGGCTGGCGGAGAGGATAGTGTTCAAGTTGTGAGTCTGTCTACTTTTCACAGACTCTTGAAAAGCCGTGATCAGTCCGAAATTGATCGAAAACGCAAGGGGCCGGCGGCCACCGCGCATAAATGGCGGCAGGCGACAGGAGGGATTTATGCCACACGGCCGCTTGAGCGTGTGGAGATGGACCACACCGAGCTCGATCTTTACGTTATCGATGACCAACGAGGCATCCCTCTTGGCCGCCCTACGGTCACGGTAATCATTGACACGTACACCAAGTACATCCTCGCACTTTATTTGAGCTTTGAAGGCGAGTCTCTCGGACGCGTATGTCAAAGTTTGCGCCTGGCCCTCCGTCCGAAAGATGACTTGACGACCGCAGCCATGGCGAGAAACGAATGGCTAACGCCCGGAATTTTTGAGACGTTAGTCGTAGACAACGGCTTAGCATTCCAATCGCCGCAGTTGAGAAGGATCGCTTGGGCGCTGGGGTGCGATCTGGAGTATTCGGCGGTCAGAAAGCCATGGTTCAAGCCGAACGTGGAGCGGAGCTTGGGGACGATGATGACGGATCTTCCCAGGGAAGGTTGCCCTCCAAAGGCGCGCGATCTGATTGATCGAGAGGATCCCCGTATCACAGCGTGTGTGATGTTCTCCGAACTTTGTTCCTGCTTGGTCCGATGGGCCGTTGACCTGTACCCATTTCAAATCTCGGAACGCTCGCTTACTCCGCCTATCGATCGTCTGAGGGAGGGCATGGAAAATATGCCACCCCCTACCTTTGTCACAGGGCTTGATTCGTTGGACTTGCTGACAGGGCTGCAAAGGGAACTGACTGTCGCGCATCATGGCGTGGAGATGAATTACCTCCACTATCGAAGTCCGGAGCTGGCTGAACTTACGCGCGCACAGCGATCTCCGCGATTCAAGACTCTCATCAAATATGACCCAAACGATCTGGGCAGCATTTGGGTGAGAAACCCCGAGACTCTAGGCTGGCTTCGAGTTCCATGCATGGTTCCTGAGTACGCAGACGGACTTACGCTTAAGCAACACGAAATCATTCGGTCGCTCACGAAAGACAAGCTGCGACGTATGGGACGCTACGAAGAGTGGCAACGGGCTCAGCAAGAATTTGCTGAAATGGTGGACAACGCCGTGTCGCGTGGAAAGCGTTTGATTCGGGACATGAAGAAGTTTGCTCAATTGCAGGGGTTGTCCTCACTTAAGCCTCGCGCCAGTCTGGCCCTGACCACGAGGCCTGCTCCCGAACGCGCCTCAAAACTCGTCGCCGACGAAGAACTGTCGTTTAAGGCTGATGACATTCCTAACTTCCAACCGTTTAACTCTAACGGGTTCAACTTGGGAGAGAACCGTGACGACCTATAGCGAAAGTGCTCTTCGGGCAGGCCGCGAAATCGCGGGGATCATCGTTCCCCACTCCAACTTTGTTCGAGTCCTCGACTATGTCCGAAATGCCATCCAGATCGGAGCACAGACGGGAGTGTTTGCAGGAGTCAGGATTTCTGCCTCATCGGGGTCTGGCAAGACTTTGTTGATGGAGCATTTGGCCGACGTGCTGGGTCAAGAACACGGAAGCCACGGAAACGTTCCACTAATAGCGGGTAGTCTCAAAGAGGATCCGTCCGTCTCTCACATTCAAGGGGAGTTGCTAAGTAAATTCAAGTACGCAATGACAAGCCCTGACCTCCCGGCAACCTCTAAGGCGCGTGCCAACAACAGCGACGTAAATCAAGTTCTCGTGAACTGCATCAAGTCGAGAGGCGTGAGGATCATTGTCCTAGACGAATTTCAGCATGTGTATCTGGCGTCCGGAACCAAAGTGGCCACGCATATGATTGACTGGCTCAAACGCCTGATCAACGCGACCCGCGTGCCAGTGGCATTGTTAGGAACGGAGATGATGGACAGGTTGGACACCATCGATCCGCAGTTGACGTCTCGCATTCCCACGCATATCAAATTGCCTCCGTTTCGATTGGGGCCTGAGTGGCTCGGATTTTTGAGGGGCTTCTCGGAGTCTTGCAAGGTTGTCGATCTGTCTCCGATTTATCGGACATTTCCGAGCGCGATGTTTGCGGCAACTTCTGGGTCACCACGACTGCTGAAAGGGTTGCTAGTTCAGGCCGTGATGCTGGCGGTGGATGAAAAAGAGCAGGTCATGACGCCCACACGGATGAGCCTGGCATATGAGTACCAGACTGGCGTGCACACGGCAGAGGAGAATCCGTTTGCTTCTCTTTGATCAGCATTTAGGTCAACCTTTGCCGCTCCAAGACGAGATCGGCGAGGACGAATCCGGGAACGGATACGCCCTACGTATGCTGAGCCTAAACGGGCTGCAGTTCTCAGATCTCGCTCGGGCTACGGCGTCACTGGGACATACCTACCTACCCGCGAGCGCCGCCCCTTACCTGTCATACGTTTTTGGCGCCCAGTTGAGTCGGGTGTCGCGCGCGATTCCCAGAACGTACTCGCGCAAAGGAAGGACACGTGCCGCATTCATGGGGAACGATTTCAGCCGTTGCTATCAGCTACGGCACACGCGGCCGCAGGTCTGTGTCCAATGTCTTGCGGAACACGGAGGGCGCGCGAAAGCGGCATGGGAAGTCGTTCTGTATTGTGCTTGCCCGAAGCATCGTTGCCGTTTGATTGACCTCTGCAATTGTGGACGGCCCATCCTCTGGAGACGACCGAGCCTCTATCAGTGTTCGTGTGGCGCCGATCTTCGGGCGTTGCCGATATGCGTCGCTGACGAGCACGTCATTGAGCTGTCGACTTTAATTGCTGATGACTTGTTTGGCCGCACACGAACTGTCCCGGATCGACGGTTCGGAGCGATCAGCGAACTTAGTCTCGACACACTTTTGCGATTGGTGAGGACGCTAGGAATTTGCGCATCGCCGGACGGGAAAGATCTCGTGCCTGGAAAGCTGACCAGACTTCTATCAAGTGAAGAGGCGTACCACGTAGCGTTGCGGGCGATGAAAAAAATCATGAGCTTGGTAGCGGCGAACCCTGAAGGCGACACGGTCTGGAACCCCTCGTGGAACATCGAAGAGCTACTCGGCGGCGCGACGCAGGGTGATCTTCGGATTCTCTGGTCTTTGCTGGGATGCTCTGATCCCAGTGCGGTTCGGTGGTTCGCACACCAGCGTTGGCAGCAGCTTGAGCTTCTAGATGAGGATGAGGATGGACGATTCTCGACCAACACTATGCCAAGTGCCAACGCCGCTAGATGATGAGTCTTGTTCATCTTGGCTGGCCAGACTGTCGTGCTTGCATGGCGCCTCCGTTGCACAGATCCTGGGTGCCGTCGGGCTTGGCGCGATCGGGGACTTGGATGTTCGAGTAGGGCGCCACTATGCGACGCGAATCGCATATGGAACGAATGTCTCGCCACATGCCCTGCGCGAGTTTGTTTCGAGGTTCGACGCATTTCGTCGCGAAAAATGGCTGCGACGCCTCCTCCTGCGCAGCGAGACGGGAACCGCTCACAGCTCATTTTGTGCTAGATGCATCGCAGGGGACGAGATACCCTATCTTCGCTTCGAATGGCGAATGCGGTACTGGGTGATTTGTCCTTCTCATAGCTGTCCAATGCTTAATCGTTGCTGGGCATGTTTGACGAATTATCCTTTGACCACGGTTGCCCCATGGAGATCAGCGGCTCCCTTTCTTTCGTGCGCCATCTGCGGAGCGGACTTACGCGAAGCTCCCCCAAATGAGTTGCCGCTCGAAAGCACTCAAGAAGTCCTTGACCTGCAGCGGGCCGTGACTGCCGCAATAATTCGAGGTTCATTTTCGGTTGGACAGATGCCAGAGAGACTGCCCCTCGCTCTTCTTCCAAGTCTGTTGGCGGCGGGTGCGAGCGGAGATCCTTGGCGACTCAAGGAAATGGGAAGGGTGGATCCGAGGCTCTTCGATGATATTCGGTGGAACATTCAGCACATGTTGGATCGACGTACGACATCTACCGGCTTCGACGTCGCAGCATCGCGCGGTAACACTAGGGGGCGCAGGATCTGGAAGGGAGATATCGGCAAGATATGCGAGATCGCGCTCAAACAGCGATTCCTCTGGCCGTTGGCGTTGATGAACCAAGATGCGAGACAGGAGCGCCACTTCTCGGAGTCTTCAGTGTCAAGCTATCGTGCGGGATATGCCGATCTCGAAGCATGGGACGACGTATGAGCATTCGCGAACACACTTTTTTGAACAAACTGATCACGTGCTCCGCGCGTTAAGTACTATTAGAACGGTACCAATCAAGCGACTATCGGGCTGGAATCATGGAGAAGAATGCTGCTGCAAAACCGCTTACGAGGACTTTGGCGCGCTATTCCCGCGTTCGCCAGCATGCTTCGTCCGAGGGCAAACCTGCATTGCCTGCCCGGATTAAGGTTCTAGAGATTCAGGTTCCGATTGGGAATCCTTATGACATTGGAATAGAAGAAACGTTGCTTGCGTTGCGCCGATCCGGAGTGCTCACCAAGAGCGGAAAGTTGGGAAAGATTTTTCGATGATCTGGCATCACCCATGCCGTCGGTTTCTCTAGTCTGAGACTGTCCACTCGGGGGGAGGACGTCAGTCCTTCAAGGAGCTATGAACATGAAATGTCCTGTTTGCGGCGCGGCGGTACTGATCCATGACACCCGCGACCTGCCCTACAGCTACAAGGGCGAAACCACTGTGATTCCTGCAGTGACGGCTGACTTTTGCCCCGCGTGTGATGAGTCCATCACCGATATGACCGAAACTGAGCGCGTCATGTACGAAATGCAGGCGTTCAACAAGCAGGTGAACGCGGCCATCGTTGATCCTGGCTTCATCGTCAGCGTGCGCAAGAAGCTCGATCTCGGGCAACGCGAGGCAGCCGAAATCTTCGGCGGTGGCATCAATGCGTTCTCGCGCTACGAAAACGGCAAGACCAAGCCGCCGCTGGCCTTGGTCAAGCTGCTTAAGCTGCTGGATCGTCACCCCGAGCTGCTCAACGAGGTCAGGACCGCTTAACCTTCTAGAAATTCGCCGTTTCGCGCTTCATTAAGCGAGAACAGTTTTCGAGAACCGCCCGACTACATCGATGCTTCTATGGGGGGATTACCATAGCTATTCAAAGAGCTTCTTGTGGCGTGAGATGGCTCGCTTCATAGCTGCGTTTGGAGAGGGCGGGTTCAGCGTTGCCTCAGCGAATGCCTCTTGAGCCACTTTTGATAGATGAATCACGTCTTCCGGCGGCACCTCAGCTTCCGACGCTAGTCTTAGCGACTCGATGACAAATTCTTCTAACGTTTGACCCTTCAATTCGGCTGAGAGCTCCAAGAGGGTGTGAAGCTCCGGCGAAATTTCGACTTGGAGTTGATGACGTTTTGGCATGGGCGCCTCCGACCGGGGGACCAGACTTACCGAATGATTTTATCGGTTGGCCAGCAAACGCGTACGTCCGCTCCCTTCCGCTATCGTTTTCCGTCAGAGGAAAGATGGCAGGTCTCCGGCGAACTCCGCGAAGCATTTGATGCCTTCCCTGAACAATTCCAAACTCAACGACATTTTTTCCGCAAAATTCCAGACTCAATGACAGATCGATTCCAATCTCAATGATGGATTTTTTGTAAGTCGTTGATTTTTAAAGATGTGCGGTTCCAAACTCAGTGCTATTCGACACCGATTGTTGTCGAAGTTCATGTCGAAATTCATCTAACTTGGGATTTACGTCATCCAGTTTGGAAATCGAGAATTTTCGATATGCAAGCACTGGCGTGGCCCCCAGTCGGATTCTTCCTCTGGAGGTCCGATTTCGAGTGTCAAGTTCAGAGTGACTCGGCTTCCTTCGCCGAATGAAGCCTGTGCCCACTACTGGCGAATCGAGGCGGCTGCCCGGTACACGACGTCCACCTGGTTCGGTATTGGTCATGCAGGCAGGATATGGCTGGCAAACGACGGTGCCTCTCGACCGGAGCCGCCGTTGGCGACGGGCCGCTTCCTACATGTTGAAGGCCTACGGCTGCCTGTTGATTCCGTAAGCACCCCTGTCAAGTAGACATCGGTTGATAGACGATCGGAGCAAGGGTTAGCCGGGGCATGAATTGCACCGG
>NZ_JBCGCS010000044.1:0-7347 GCF_038594925.1 Achromobacter sp. JD-1
CGGGTGAACTGTATCTGGGCGGGGTCGGCTTGGCGCGCGGGTATCTGAACCGCCCGGGCCTGACCGCCGACCGCTTCGTCGCCGACCCGGACGGGCAGGGCGGCAGGCTGTATCGCACGGGCGACTTGGTGCGCTGGATGCAGGAGGGGCAGATGGAGTATCTGGGCCGCCTGGATCATCAGGTGAAGATACGTGGCCTGCGGATTGAACTGGGTGAGATCGAGGCCGCTCTCTTGTCACAGCCGAACGTCGAACAAGCGGCGGTGCTGGCGCAAGACGGCCCATCGGGCGCGCGGCTGGTCGCGTATGTGGCACCCGCCACAGTGGATACCACCGCACTGCGAAGCGCATTGTCGGCAGCGTTACCCGACTACATGGTGCCCGCCGCCGTCGTCACATTGGAGGCTTTGCCGGTCAACGCCAACGGCAAGCTGGATCGCAAGGCCTTGCCCAAGGCCGAGTTCGCCGCCAGCCAGGCTTACGTTGCGCCCGAAGGCCAGGCAGAAGTGCGATTGGCCGAGGTCTGGGCGCAAGTGCTGCAGACCCCTCGCGTCGGCCGGCATGACAATTTCTTTGAGTTGGGCGGCGATTCCATCGCGGTGATGAAAGTGGTGGCCGCCGTCAAGCAGGTCCACGGTATCGATGTGCCCTTACGCACGTTGTTCGATGCGCCCACCGTCGCGCAGTTGGCGGCATTGCCGCTGCTGCACGCAATGCGGGGCGCAATGGGCGAGGGCGCCCAGGAGCGGCAGGCTGAGTTTGCCGCCATCGATTCCCTCTTGAATGAACTGGAGATGTAAGCACCATGGCAATCGATCCCCGCACGCTGGCCGAACGCATCGCGAAGCTTGATGCGCAGCAGCGCCAGACCTTGCTGGCCAAGCTGGTTGCCCAAGGCATCGACCCCGGCAGTCTGCCCATCGTGCCGTTCCCGGATGTGGTGGCGTATCCGCTGTCGTACGCCCAGCAAGGTTTGTGGCTGACGTGGCGGATGGAGGCCGAGTCGTCGGCCTACAACATGGCGGGCGCGATGGTCTTGCGGGGCGCCTTGCAGCCCGAGGCGCTTCGCCGGGCGGCGCAGGCCCTTGCCGAGCGGCATGCCGTGCTGCGCAGCGTATTCGAGGTCGACGCAACTGACACGCCGATGCAGCGGGTATTGCCGGATGCGTTTGTGGCATGGCGGCACGAGAGCGTGGAACATCTGGATGGCGACGCGCGCGTTGCGGCGGCCCGCGTCCTGTGCCAAGACGACGCGACGCGGCCCTTTGACCTGGCGCGCGCGCCCGCGTGGCGGGTGACGTTGATCACGTTGTCGGCCGATACCCATTGGCTGTCGTTGACGATGCACCATATTCTGGCGGACGGCTGGTCGCAGGCAATCTTGCTGCGCGAGCTGGCCGCGCTCTATACGGAGCAAACCCGGGGTCAACCGTCCGAACTGTCACCGCTGCCCATCCAGTTTGGCGACTACGCCCTGTGGCAGCGTGAATGGTATGCGGCCGGCCAGTTGCCTAAACAGTTGCAGTATTGGCGCGAACGCTTGGGCCAGGATCCGGAGCCACTGCGGCTGCCGTTGGATCGGCCCCGGCCGGCGCGGCGCGATGCCGCGGCAGGCAGCTACACCGTGACCTTGCCGGCAGAGCTGGCGGCATCCGCGCGGGCCTTGGCGCAGCGCGGTGGCGCGTCCGTGTTCATGGTTCTGTTGGCGGCCTTCAAGCTGACGCTGGCGCGCTACTGCGGGCAGGACGACATTGTGGTGGGTGCACCGCTGGCCAACCGGGTTCGGCGTGAAACGCACGGGCTGATCGGCTACCTGACCAACATGAGCGTGTTGCGCACGCACGTGGACGCCGGCCAGGGCCTGGCTACGCTGGTTGGCGCGGTGCGCGCGACCTTGCTGGATGCGCAGGCCAACCAGGATTGCCCGTTTGACCTGCTGGTGTCCGAACTCGTGTCCAAGCGCACCCCCGGTTTGAACCCGCTGTTCCAGGTCAAATGCACTGAACAATCGGATTCGGCCGACGCCGTGCCCGGCCGCTTCGCGGACCTGGAGATACAGGGCGTGGACGCTGCGGCACGCCATGCGCACTTTGACCTGAGCCTGGACTTCACGATCCGGCGCGACGAGATCCGCTGCCAGTTCGACTATGCCGAAGACGTGTTCAGTGCCGACACCATTGAGCGGATGGCGCGAGCCTACGCGGCGTTGCTACGGCAAGGCGCGGCGCAGCCGGACTTGCCGATGGCGCGGTTTGACCTTCCGGACGACGCCAGCCGCATTGACGGCGAGGCCGTGCAGTGGGAAGACAGCGATCTGCTTGCGCTGTGGTCGCGCGCGGCGGCGCGGCAGCCGGACGGCATCGCCTTGCAAGAGGACGCGCGGGCATTACGCCACGCGGACCTGGAACAGGCCGTGCAGCGCCTGGCCGCGCAATTGCAGGCACGAGGCGTGGCGGCGGATGTGCGCGTGGCGGTCCACGCGCCGCGCAGCATCAGTTTCGTGATTGCCATGCTGGCCGTGTTGCGCGCGGGCGGTGCGTATGTGCCGCTGGACCCAGCCTTGCCCGAGGAACGCCTGAAGCATCTGCTGCAAGACTGCGGGGCGGCCTTGATCCTGAGCGATGCGGACACGGCGTGGGCGCCCGAGATCCCGCGCCTGCCAATCAGCGCGGCGCTTGTGCCGGATCAGCCCGTGCCGGCACTGGCCTTGACGCCCGTGCATCCGGATCAGGCGGCTTACGTGATCTACACGTCGGGTTCAACCGGTGTGCCCAAGGGGGTGGTGGTCAGTCGGGGCGCCCTGACTCATTACGTGCTGGGCATGTTGCACCGCTTGGCGTTGCCCGGTGCGGCCCGCAGCATGGCCATGGTGTCGACGGTGTCCGCGGATTTGGGGCATACGACGCTATACGGTGCGTTGTGCACCGGGTGCACGCTGCACCTTGTCACGCAGGATTGCGTGTTCGACCCTGACGGCCTGGCCGCCTACATGGCGCGCCATCAGGTGGATGTGCTGAAAATCGTGCCTAGCCACTTGCAAGCCTTGTTGCAGGCGGCGCGCCCCGCCGACGTGCTGCCGCGCCACACGCTCGTGTTGGGGGGAGAGGCCAGTTCGCGGGCGTTGCTAGACCGCGTTGCGGCATTGGCGCCGCAATGCCGGGTGGTGAACCACTACGGTCCCACGGAAACCACGGTCGGCGCGCTGACGCAGGCGGCGGCGCAGGCGCAATTCGGCCCGCTGCAAGCCTTGCCGGTCGGCGCGCCGCTACCCAATATGCAGGCCTACGTGCTGGACGCGTGGCTGAACCCGGTGCCGCGCGGCGCCGAAGGTGAGCTCTATCTGGCGGGCGACGGCGTTGCCCGAGGCTATCTGGGACGCCCCGGCCTGACGGCGGACCGCTACGTGGCCAGTCCCTACGCGCCGGGTCAGCGCATGTATCGAACGGGCGACCGGGTACGGCAGGGCCACGACGGCAGCCTGGTATTCCTGGGGCGCATGGATGACCAGGTAAAGATCCGCGGCTATCGCGTCGAACCCGGCGAGGTCGCGGTGGTGTTGCGCGGCCTGCCCGGCGTGGCCGATTGCGCCGTGGTGGCGCGCGGCGAGGCGGATGCGGAGGCCACCCGCCTGCAATTGCACGCCTACGTCGTTGCAAGGCATGGCGCGGCCATCGACGGCGCCGCGCTGCGCGACGGGCTTGCCGCATGCTTGCCCTACTACATGGTTCCCGCGACGTTCACCGAACTGGAGGCGCTGCCGCTCAACCCCAACGGCAAGGTCGACCGCCGCGCGTTGCCGGCCCCGCAGGCGCTGGAAGCGGCCCGCGATACGGCGGCGGACGCGCCCGTTGGTCCCGTTGAAACCGCACTGGCGGCGATCTGGTCCGAGGTGCTGGGCGTGGCCGAAATCGGGCGCACGGACAATTTCTTTGAGCTGGGCGGCGACTCCATCCTGAGCCTGAAAGTGATGGCGCGGGCTCGGCGGCAGAAGCTGGCCATCAAGCCGCGCCAGCTCTTTGACCATCAGACGCTACAGGCGTTGGCGGCGGCGATCAGCCCGCCCGTGGATGCGTCGGATGCGCCGGATGTGTCGACGGCTACGGGGACGGCAGTCCCGTCCGAGGGGTTGCCGGCCACGGTTGCCGCGCCCAGGGATGCGCTGGCGGATGAACCCGTCGCGGGGTCCGCCGCCGGCACCGCTGGCGTGCTGTCGCATGCGCAACAGCGCCAGTGGTTCCTGTGGCGCATGGAGCCGGACAGCACGGCATACCATGTGACCGGTGCGCTGCATTTGCGTGGCACGCTGGACCACGATGCGCTGAACGCGGCGTTCCACGAACTGGTGCGGCGTCATGCCAGCCTGCGCACGCGCTTTGTGGCGACCGACGACGGGCAGGCGCGGGCAATGGTGGCTGACCCAGCGCCCGTTCAGTGGCTGACGCATGACGCGCACACGCCGGTTGATGCGCTGGCGTGCGCGCAGGCGTGGATACACACGCCGTTCGACCTGGAAACCGGCCCCTTGCTGCGGCTGGGCTTGATCCGGCAAGCCGACGACGATCATGTGCTGGTAGTGGTGATGCACCACATTATGTCGGACGGCTGGTCAATGCAGATCATCGTGGACGAGTTCACAGAGCTGTATCGCGCTTATGTCGACAAGCGGCCGGCGGCCTTGGCGGAGCTGCCCATCACGTACGCGGATTACGCGGCGTGGCAGCGGCGCTGGCTGGCCGACGGTGAAGGGGCGCGGCAGCGCGCGCATTGGGTACAGCGGCTGGGCGGCGCGCAACCCGTGCTTGAGCTGCCCGCCGATGGCGTGCGCCGACCGGGAGCGCGGTATCAGGCGGCGCGCCATACCTTCTATCTGACGGAGCAGGCGGCGCGCGAGCTGCGCGCCAGCGCCCAGGCCCGGCAGGCCACGCTGTTTGCGGCGCTGCTGGCGGGGTTCCAAGCGGTATTGCATCGCTACAGCGGCGAGACCGACATCCGCGTTGGCACACCGATCGCGAACCGCCATCGTGGCAACACGGACCGGGTGGTGGGGTTCTTCGTCAACACGCAAGTGCTGCGCGGGGATTGCTCGCCGGGCGTCACACTTGACGGTCTGTTATTGCAGGCGCGGGATGCGGCGCGCGAGGCCCAGGCGCATCAAGATCTGCCTTTCGAACAACTGGTTGACGCCTTGCAACCCGAGCGCGACGGCCATTCCCCGTTGTTCCAGGTGCTGTTCAACCACCAGCGCCCGGACTATCGCGGCTTGCAGGCGCTGCCGGGCTTGCGCGCCTCGGATTACGCCTTGGGCGAACAGGCCGCGCAGTTCGAACTCAGTTGCAATACGGCCGAGTTGGCCGACGGCCGCATACAGGTGACGTTGCTGTACGCGCAAGAACTGTTCGATGCGCGCACCATGTCCCAATTGGCCGGGCATTACGCCGCGGCGCTACAGGCGCTGGTGAGCGAGCCCTCGCAGCGGGTGGACCGCGTTGCCTTGTTGTCGCCGCGCGAGTGCGCCAGCCTGCGCGCCTGGAGCGGCGCGCCGCTCGCACGCTCGGCGGTCGACGAGGCCTTTGGGCAGGCCACGATCCACGGTTTGATCGAAGCGGCGGCACGCGCGCGCCCGGATGCGCCGGCCCTGACGATGGACGGCCAAACGCTGACCTACGGTGAATTCAACGCGCGCGCCAACCAATTGGCGCATCGGCTGATCGCCACGGGTGTGCGCCCGGAGGCCAAGGTGGGCATTGCGCTGGCGCGATCCGCCGACATGGTGATTGCCATGGTCGCGGTGTTGAAGGCGGGCGGCGCTTACGTGCCGCTGGACCCCGAGTATCCGGAAGACCGGCTGCGCTTCATGGCCGAGGACAGCGGCGTGTCGGTGGTGCTGACCGAATCCGCTCAGCACGACCGCCTGCCGTGGCTGGCGGCGGCGTTGCCCGATGTCGTGGTGCTGAACCTGGACGCGCTGGCGTTGGACAACAGCCCGGCGCACAACCCCGCCAGCCGGACGCACCCGGCGCATCTGGCCTATGTGATCTACACCTCTGGCTCGACGGGCCGGCCCAAGGGTGCGCAACTGTGCCACCACCAGGTGTGCCGGTTGCTGTCGCAGACGTCGGACTGGTTTGCCTTTGATGCGAACGACGTGTGGACGCTGTTCCATTCCTACGCATTCGACTTCTCGGTCTGGGAGGTGTTTGGCGCGCTATGCACCGGTGGCCGGCTGGTGGTGGTACCCCATGCAATCAGCCGGGACCCCGAGGCATTCCTTGCGCTGCTGCGGCGCGAACGGGTGACCGTGCTGAACCAGACACCTTCGGCGTTCCTGCAATTGATGCAGGTGCCGGCGTTGTATCAGTCGGGCGTCGCTACGTCCTCGCTCGCGTTACGGCAGGTGATTTTTGGCGGCGAGGCCCTGGAGCCGCGCAAGCTGCAACGTTGGTTCGACCACTTCGGCGACCAGTCGCCCGCACTGGTCAACATGTATGGCATTACCGAAACCACGGTGCACGTCACGTATCGCCGTCTGACCAGGGCCGACCTGGCGGCAGGCGGCAGCCCCATCGGCACGCGCATCCCCGACCTGGCGTTGCATGTGCTGGATCGCGAACTCAACCTGGCGCCGGTCGGCGTGCCCGGTGAGCTGCACGTCAGCGGCGCGGGCTTGGCGCGCGGCTACCTGAATCGGCCGGGTCTGACGGCCGAGGGCTTCATCGCCGACCCGCAGGGAAGTGGCCAACGCCTGTATCGCACGGGCGATCTGGTGCGTTGGACGCAGGACGGCCAGCTTGAATACCTGGGCCGGATCGACCAGCAGGTGAAGATACGCGGGTTCCGTATCGAACTGGGCGAGATCGAAGCCAGTTTGGTGTCGCAACCGGGCGTCGAACAAGCGGCGGTGCTGGCGCAGGATGGCCCGTCGGGCGCGCGGCTGGTGGCGTATGTCGCACCGGCGGTAGTGGATACCGCCGCACTGCGAAGCGCATTGTCGGCAGTGTTACCCGACTACATGGTGCCCGCCGCCTTCGTCACATTGGAGGCTTTGCCGGTCAACGCCAACGGCAAGCTGGATCGCAAGGCCTTGCCCAAGGCCGAGTTCGCCGCCAGCCAAGGCTACGAAGCGCCCGAAGGCGCGGTCGAATCTGCCCTTGCCGCCATCTGGTCGCAAGTACTGGGCGCGGCGCGGGTGGGCCGTCACGATAACTTCTTTGAACTGGGTGGCGACTCCATACTCAGCCTGCAAATCGTGGCGCGCTTGCGCCAGGCAGGGTGGCAGATCACGCCGCGCCAGGTGTTCGAACGGCAGACCGTGGCCGATCTGGCCAGCGTGGCGGTAGCCGCGCAGGC
>NZ_JBCGCS010000045.1:0-7343 GCF_038594925.1 Achromobacter sp. JD-1
AATTTCTCGCGAAGAGCTTCAGCGTGACTGGGAACGACAGGCGACTGAACTCGGCATTGATTTCAATGGAGCAAAGCAACCGCTGGAGAAAGATGCCGAATTGGAAAGTGGCAAGCCACCCCGCCAGGAATTGACCCCGGAGGCGGCTGCTCTGATTGCCGACGAGTGTCTCCGGTGGGCGATCAAGCACCACACTGAACGCGAATCCGTGATGGACGGAAAGGAGATGCTCAAGACCGCGCTGCACCGTTCGCATGGCATGGGGATAAAGCTGGGCGATCTCAAATCGGCCGTCAAGCGCTCACTTGATAAAGGCCATCTGATCCTTGGGACGATTCAGTACCGGCACGCGAAGGACACGGACGGCGCCGGCAGATCACGGTCGGACTTGATCGCCGCCCTCGTCGTCGGAGGCAAGAGCAAAAAGCACGCGGAAGATGAAATCCGCCTATCGATTGGTCGAGGCGAGCTTGTTCCGACCGGCGCCAGGTACACCACCCAGGTGGCTCGGGAGCGCGAAAAGCGAATCCTTCAGATCGAGCGCGAAGGGCGTGACCAGGTCGTGCCAATCTTGGATATTCAAGCAGCCCAAGGCGCTATGGCTGGCCGCTCGCTCAAGCCTGGTCAGCTGGCGGCCGCCAATCTGATCCTCAGCACGCCACACCGGTTCATCGGCGTCCAAGGCCTGGCGGGAACCGGAAAGTCGCACATGCTGGCTCAGGTCAAGGAGGCCGCTGAAGCCGCGGGCTTCAAGGTCCAGGCCGTGGCGTCCTATGGCAAGCAGATCGAGGCCCTGCGGGAACTCGGTATGGAATCCAGGACCGTAGCGTCTGTTCTGGAGGCACGTCAGAAAGACCGCTTCAAACTCGACCCGAAAACCGTCCTTGTCATCGACGAGGCGGGCGTGGTCCCAGCCCGCCTCATGGAACGTCTGATGAAAATGGCCGAGGCAGACGGCGCGCGCATCGTCATGCTGGGCGACACGGGTCAAACCAAGGCCATTGAGGCTGGCCGCCCGTTTCACCAGTTGCAGGTCGCTGGCATGGCTACGGCCGTAATGGGCGACATCATTCGACAGAAATCGCCCGAATTGAAGGCTGCGGTGGAACTGGCGGCAAAGGGTCAGGCGTCGGCCTCCCTTGGCGTGTTAGATCAGAAGCTGAAAGCCGTGCACACGATCAAGGACGACGGCGAACGGTACGACGCGATAGCGACGCGATACGCAACGCTGAACGACGATGAGCGGCGCGAGACGCTTATCGTGACCGGGACGAACGATTCGCGGAATGCCTTAAACGAGGCCACCCACCAAGCACTTGGCCTCGGCGGCCGCGGCTTTGAGTTCAAGATGCTTACCCGACGTGACACTACGCAGGCGGAACGGCGAGTGGCTAAGTACTACATCGCAGGGGATATTGTGCAGCCGGAGCGGGACTACAAAGCCGGGAATTTGCGGCAGGGCGAGATGTACCGCGTTATTGGCACAGCTGCCGACAAGCCCAATGACCTGGAGGTTGAGCATATGGAAAGTAAGGTCCGGACCACCTTCAATCCGGCTCGCGCCGCCAAGCTGTCAGTCTACGAACCGGTAAAGGCAGAATTATCCGCGGGCGATTGGGTCCGGGCGACGCGGCACAACGCGGCTCTCGATTTGGCCAACGGTGATCGGTTTGAAGTGCTCGCCGTCACGCCCACAACGGTCACCATCGGCGGCAACGGTCGACGAATCACGATGAACGCGGCAACAGCGCCGCTGCATCTAGATCGGGCTTACGCGTCCACGAGCCACAGCGCGCAGGGACTGACATGCGATCGCGCACTGATCAACTCTGAGAGTTTTAGCCGCACCACGCAGCGCGACGTCTACTACGTGGCGATTTCGCGGGCGCGTTTCCACACCGAAATCTATACGGAGAATGCCGGCAAACTATCTGGGGCAGTCAATCGATTGGAGGAAAAAACTGCGGCCCTCGATATCGGACTCGAAAGGGTTCGCCCCTGGCGACATCAAGAACATTCTGGCAAGGAGTTCAACGCCTGATAGGTACCGACGACCGATCGCGAACACTGCTCCGCCGACCCGCGACGCTGGCCGTCCTTTCTACATCGCTAGCCGTTAGAGGGGCCTTCCCCTTCGCCACGTTGGTCGAGATAGGCCAAGCGGCTTGAGTACGTGCCCAATTTTTCGAATTCGCGCAGGCGCGCCAACTCGGCCGCATCATAGGTCAGCGACAGATTTATATACCCAAAAACTGCCAGAATCGCGATCACCCCGACGGACAATATTGTCAAGACGAGGCCCTTCAATGAAAAGAGTATTTCCCAGAAGGCGGCCAGGGACAGGACAATCTTTCCGTCGGGTGGTGCCGGCAAGAAACTGAGCGGATAAATCACCCCACAGAAAAACAAGAGCACTAGAAGTACGAGGGTGAATGTGACCAGACCCGACCGTTCAGGAGAGCCCACAACACTTTTTAGATAGATGCGAACCGTACGGGCATTGTGACGCGCCTCCATGGTGGTCTCGTAGATCTCTTTACTCAGATTAGGTACGTGATCCCAGCGGTAGCGGGTTGCCATACCCATCGGCCTCAACTTACGGGTCGGAGTCAAATCCAGCGCGTCACTGAATTCCCTAAAGGTGGCCAAAGTACTTCCGATCCCGTACAAATTGCGCTCCCGCAGATCCTGAGTGGTCGCCCGACGTTGCAACCGCTTTAGCTCGCGTTGCCTCTCTGCCTCTTCCTTCTTTTCTTTTTCTGCTTGAAGCTCTGCAAGTTTGCCACTGATGCGATCGAGAGCGACGGACTTCTGGAGCCAAGCGGGCCTTTCCTTTAAATCGAGCCGCTCGTAGACCTCGTCCAGGTTTGAAGATCCATGTTCATCGAAGTCGCGCTCAACAGCCTCCTCCCAGTCTATGAAGTACGTTTCTTCAATGTATTCGAACTTACAATGCTCCAAACGCTCCGAGATGCGTTCGCACTCTACGAGCATGCCCGGCAGTTGATCGCGCTTCTGCTGGAAAGCAGCTTGATTCGACAAAACCTTCGCAATGAGGAAGGCGGCTATAACGCCGACCATCGCGGCCGCTGATTGCGCTACCGAGCTAAAAAACCAGTTCCAATCAAGTGTCACCGCGCTCCCCTTTTCTCAAGCGAGCAGCGTAACAAATTCTACAATTTGTTGTCACACTTCGACTCCTCGACGCCCTGCACTATGAAGCCATAGGTACGAACCGGATATCTCCCGGTTGTGTCACGGTTGTGTCACGGCTGTGTCACAGTTATGTCGCGGTTGTGTATCGGTTGTGTATCGGTTGTGTATCGGTTGTGTATCGGGTGTGTCCCGGTTGTGTCTCCAGGGTTTCGCCATATACGTCCGAAATCCAATTTGTATACGTTGGCACAGCCACACGAGCCATACGGCGCGCGGCCTTTTCCTTGCGCAGAGCTTTCGTTGTCAGACAAAAGAAAACAACTGCTCGAGCGAAAAACCCAAGAAAATCAAAGAGATGAACTCACCCGGAGGGTGCGTCCTGTGTGGTGGCTTTAAGGGACCCGCCGCCGCCCTGGCGGCGGGAGCCTTAAGGGCACCTGTGAGCGTCCGGGGGACGCTCACGAAGTCCGAAGGACGGCCCCGCCGGCGCAGCCGGTGGGACTGGACGCCCCGATCCAAGACGCAGTTCTTCCAAAGCAAATGACCGCCCACTAGGGCGGCCATTTGCTTTGACGGGTGTTGCGGGGTAGTGAACGTCAGCAGTACCGTGGCCCCCCTACCATCGATTCTGCTGTGGCGTAAGACCTTGACGCGCAGATCCTGAGCACCCACCACGACCGCCAGCCCCCAGGCAGCAGCTATCACTTAACGATTGCGTTGACTGACGGCTGCTGTTCGCAAATAGCTGTGGAAGCAAGGTAGATCGAAAGAGCCGCACGACTAAACCAACCCGCTGACATCATCTGCACGCGCTTCGTGGCGATGGAGTGGCGCTGCCAAAAACACCCGCAAGAAATACACCTTTTTTTAGTGTAGCTTGTGTACAATGAATTACACCGTTTTTTGTGTAGCTTAATAAGGCGTTTTGAAATGACACTTGATGAATACAAAATGGCCCGAGACCGTTCGGGCATCTCCATTGTGGACAACTGGTGCCGAACCATTGGCATCTCGGGGGACACTCACAAATCCATCAACTCTGGCCGCATGGCGGTATCTGAGGCAGTGGCGAACCGCATTGGCAACTACTTTTCAGACGCTGAGGCACGCGCCATTACATTGCGCGACGCGCTCGACAAGGAGCTGAGCGTTGCGTTCGATGAGAGCAGCGTCGAGCTTGACCCCAACACCTTTGATATCTACCTCACACTGCCAAATTTCGGCAGGATCAAGGTCGAGAATTGTGGTGTGGACACCATGAACGGCTGGGGGGTATACAACATCAATTTTGGACATGGGAAAGAACCACTTGTGTTGCTGCACGCACGGGTTCCACTCTGGCAAAAGAAGCCCCATCTGTTCCAGTGGTATATGTGGCGTGGACCGTTCTCCGGAATGCAGTCGTATTGGAACGATGTGAACGCCAAAATGCTGGCTGAATGCTTCAGACAATAGGTCAAAAGCGGCCAGCTCCTTATCGAGGTCCACCCTAGCGGATTCAAACGAACGGCCCCGCCGGCGCAGCCGGTGGGAATGGTGCTATGCACACAATCCATGGTCAAGGACCCAGAAAACTCTCACGCTGCAAGCACTGCCGCAGGGCCATACACGTGACATGAATGCTAGTAACATGCCTTATCTGTAACCAAAGATGAGGATGGAATCATGGGGCTTCCGCGCACTTTTGTCGGATTCAGCAGCACGGATATCCACTTTTATCGGCTACTCCTAGCCTGGAAAGCCAACACGCACATCGACTTTGACTTCACCAATTGTCAATTGGGACAAGAGATCGACTCGGAGAACGAGGGTTACATTAAGCGCAAATGCCGGGAGAGGATCACAATGGCCGGAACGTTCGCGGTTCTCATCGGAAAGGACACCCGATCAAAACATAAATTCGTCCGCTGGGAGATTGAAGTCGCTCGCGAAAAGGGATGCCGAATCATCGGAATAAACCTCGATGGGGCACGACAGATAGTCGAGGCAACGTGCCCTCCGATCATGAACGACATCGGCGCAATCTTCGTTCCCTTCTCTCCCACCATTGTTGCTCACGCCTTGACCAGGAGGATGGAAACGAAGGGCAATTGGCGTTACCAGGACGAGGTCTATCAACGACTCGGCTATTGAAGCAATCGCTATGAACGAGCAAGACTTCCCCGCGCTCTACCGTTCTGCCGACCACCTTTCAGTGGCCTCTCAGCGGCAATTTTTAGATGCCTTGATGATCCATCTGATAACGCTCGTCTTGGCAGCATTTCTATCGTTCGTCAACATCCCTCATTGGTCAATTGCGGTCCTTCAACTCCTTGCCCTTCTCGGGGCACTCGCTTGTTCGATATATCTCTTTGCATCCCGTCCGGATAGGTTTTGGTATACCGGCAGGGCCGTCGCTGAGTCCATCAAGACCTTGACTTGGCGATATGTTTGCCGAGCCGAACCTTTCCAGACCAATGATGAAAGTTCGCACCTCGCTTTCACCCAGAAGCTACGGTCGGTCGTGGAGCAGAATCGCGAAGTATGCGAGGCACTCACCAAGCATCTGGCGGAGGAGCAATTCACGGCCCGCATGGAGGAGATTCGCTCCAGTCCATTGGAGCACCGCCGCATGGTGTACACGGATCAGCGAGTGAAGGATCAACTAGCGTGGTATGCAAGAAAAGCATGCTTTAACCGTCGTCGCTCCAAGTTGTTTTTTCGTGCGCTAGTATTCATCAACTTAGCTGCGGTAGTCTGCGCGGCGCTCCGAATTGCGCACCCGCAACAGCCATACTGGCCCACCGATATATTTGTCGCAATCGCCGCGAGTCTACTCAGCTGGATGCAAGCAAAAAAATTCTCCGAGCTGGCTAGCTCTTATGCGCTGACCGCCCACGAAATCGGCATGATCAAAGATCAGAGCCATTTCCCGATGACCGACCAAGAATTTTCTCTCTTTGTAGGCGATGCTGAAAACGCTTTCTCCCGCGAACACACACAATGGGTGGCTCGGAAAGATGCCTAGCGAAACCTTGTGACTTGAGACGCGTCCAAGTTGCAGTCAACTTCGACGCAACTCCTCCAGGCGCCTCTTCACCTTTTGCGACAGTTCGCCTAGCCCATCCTCAGTCGGCCTGTAGCGAATGTATCGAAGGTGTCGCAGGTCGAAGGGAATATCAAACTCCTGTTGGGCAATTAAGATGACGTCCTTGCCTAGCGTGTGTGCGATCCCTGCTTCGTAGAACACATTCGCGTTCTTGCCGCTCAGGTCACATATCACTACGCGAGCAGTGGCGATCAGCTTCACCACGTCATTGACGATCACATCGTCGTGCCAAATGTCGTCCGCCCGAATGCATTGCATGTCGAACTGTGAAACAGTCGACTGCAGGGTGGCAGTTACGGAGTCGAAATTCGCATCGAAGGGCATCATTAGAGCGACCATACCGAGATCATTTACGCAATCGGGTAACTGAAACACTCGAGGTCTAATTTGGCCTAATCGATGGGTAAAGAGCACGCGAAATAGATCCGCGTCCTTTATTGCCCAGTGATTCGTCTGGAAATCATCGAACCCCCTTCCACCAATAACGAAGCGCAATTCGGAAGCAAGAGACTCGAGCACCGCGTTGGGAATAGGCTGAATCCGTTCATCAATTTCGTACTCGATCTTGTGGGATCCGAGCGAGCTAGTCACACGAACAATCGTGCCGATTCTGGCGGCCGAGGGGAACTGCGGATCACTACTCGACTCATTCGCGATTATTGTGGGAAGCAGACATAACGCCTTCGTGTCGAGTGTGTTGTCTGAAAAATAACGTTGCTCCAGGTGAGGCTCAGTGTGTTTGAAGACTCGATCAGAGGGCAACTCGATGGAACCTGAAGGCGCCGTAATGTCCCTACCAGTAACGAGAAAGTTGTACATCAACTCACCTATTTAGTTGCCCTGCTTCTAATCAGTGCGCGCCGGTCGACGATGCCAAGAGTCGAACAGGCGGCTGCTCATGCTGTAGCGCCTGCCACAAGTCATAGTTGGCCTGCATTGCGACCCAAGCCTGGGCAGTACTGGCCCCAGCATGCTCCAGTCGGACAGCCAGATCCGGGCTGATACCAGCCTTGCCATTGAGTACCCGGGAAAGTGCCACCCGCGACATGGCCAGCCGGTCAGCAGCCTCGGTCACAGATAGCCCCAAGGGGGCAATTAC
>NZ_JBCGCS010000046.1:0-7190 GCF_038594925.1 Achromobacter sp. JD-1
ACATGGTGTCCACCTAAAAGTGGTGGACACTATCGAGGACAACGCACGCGCTCAATATGTGTTCGCCAGGCGCTTACAGATAGTCGTCCCACGGCGTGTTTGCGACGTCGAGCCGATTGTGTATGTTCGCGATAGTCCACTGCGCGCCGCCGGTCACCTTGGGTAGCTCGTCCCAGGCTAGTGGAACGGAGACACCCAGCCCAGGCCTCGCGCGAGCAGACCAGGCCGACGCGGTTGTCGCTCCAAAGCCGTTGCGCAGGTAATCCACGAAGATCTTTCCCACTCGGTTCTTTGGGCCACTTTTCGCGACGAAAATCTGCGGCAGTGTGCGGGCCAGATGCCGTACAACCGTCTCGGAAAACCCCTTGACGGTGTCCCAGTCGTATTGCCTACGCACCGGGATCACCACGTGCAGCCCTTTACCGCCGCTCGTCTTGAGCCATCCGGCCAAGCCGATGCCGTCCAGCAGCACTCGCACCAGCTGGGCACCTTGTTGGACCGCTTGCCAGGTGACGCCTTCACCAGGATCCAGATCTAGGATCAACCGATCCGGCTTGCCTATGGCGCTCTTGACGGCATTCCAGGTGTGAAACTCGACCACGTTCATCTGCGCGGCCGACATGATTGCTTCTGGCGTCGGGACCTCGAGCAGCGCCGGATGGCCTGGATGTAGTTTTTCCGGCAGTGCCGTCACGCCTGGTATTGCGGCATCAAGGTGCTTCTGAAAGAACAGTTGCCCTTGTATGCCGCTCGGTGCACGCACAAAGGACACAGGGCGGTCTTTCAGGTGTGCCAGCAGCAACGGGGCGACTAGGCCGTAGTACCGCGCCAGATCAAGTTTCGTCAGGCCGGTTGAGGGATCGATCACCCGGTCCGGATTGGACAGCTTTCCAGGCTTTGGCCTATTGCCTGCTCCACGCGGCTTGAGCTCATCGGTGGCCTCTTCAGCCGTGGCATGAGCCTCTACCGCGCCAGCCGGAAGGGGCACCTCTCGCGTAATGAATTGGGGTGCCTTGTCGGTGCGAAGGCCGCGAAACGTTGCATGCCGTACGTGGCCACCTTCCGTCCATTCCCCAAACGATACCTCGCATACCAGCGTAGGCTTTACCCAGCGAACGTCTCGGGCGGACTTGGGCTTTCCGACTGTGAGCGGACTAGTCTTTTGGACCAAGGCCATCAGTTTTTTATGCAGTTCGGCCAGGCCGCGGTCGTCAAACCCCGTGCCCACGCTGCCTGCATATCGAATGCCTCTGGGTTCCTCATGGACTCCGAGCAGCAGAGCGCCGAATCCGACGCGGCCGCCCTTTGGCGCGGTATACCCAACGATGAGGAACTCTTGCCGTTGAGTACACTTGATCTTGACCCAGTCGTCGGTGCGCCTGGAGACGTATGGCGCGGACTGCCGCTTGCCCATGATTCCCTCGAGACCCATGCGGCAAGCAGACGCGATCAGATCTGATGGGGACGCATTGAACGCCTCGCTGAAACGGATCCGATGGTCCTTGCTGGCTGCGATGAGCTGCGCGAGCAAATCTCGGCGCAATCGCAACGGCTCGCCACGGATGTCTCGCCCGGCGATGTACGGCAGATCGAACGCATAGAAGACGATGTCCTTTGTGCGCTTGCCGTCGAAGGCGTTCTGCAAGGCCTGGAAGCTGGGCACGCCATTGTCAGCAAGGACGACGATCTCACCATCGATCCATGCAGACTGCGCAGGCAGGCCGCGCAGGGCCTGAACCAAATGTGGGACCTTCGCTGACCAGTCGTGACCGTTCCGCGTGAATAGCTTGACGTTCGAACCTTCGATCCTGACCAACATCCTATATCCGTCGAACTTCACCTCGTACAGCCAGTCGTCCCCTCGCCGTGGGATCCCGTCGACAAGCGTGGCCAGCTGTGGCTTGAGCGACCCTGGCATTTCAGCCTCCTGCCCGGGTAGCGTCGACGGCTCGGCGGGTGGATCGTTCCTCGGGGATTTCTTGGCGGTGCGCTTCTTTTTCTTACGAAGGGGCACAACACTGTCCGGCAGCTCGTCGACGACGCTAAATTCCTGGCTGCTACGCGCGAAGGAATCCCTGTCCTTTATGAGCAGCCACGGGGGCTGCTTTTCGGTTTCCTTGCCGTGCAGACGCACCAGCGCCCAGCGCCCCTGCATCTTGGACCCCTCTAGGTCGAACTTCAGATGTCCTGACTTGTATCCCCGGCGAGGGTCCCCAACGGGCGTCCAAACGCCTTCGTCCCAGATGATCACCTTGCCGGCGCCGTATTCCCCCTTCGGGATATCGCCTTCGAACTGGTTGTAGGCAATAGGGTGGTCTTCGACCTGGACCGCCATTCTCTTCACGGTCGGGTCATACGACGGGCCTTTTGGCACAGCCCAGCTTTTCATCGCGCCGTCGAGTTCGAGGCGTAAGTCGTAATGAAGCCGACTGGCCCAGTGCTTTTGGATGACAAAAGCTCGCGCGGCCTCGTTAGCTAGACCGCCCTCTGCCGGTTCCGAGGTCACCGCAAAGTTGCGCTTTTCGCGGTATTTTTTCAGGGAATCCGACATTTCGCGTCACTCAAGAAAATCGGGCCGACACGCGTGTGCCGGCCCGATTTCTACTTGCCCAGATGCGTGCGCACGGCGCTCACCGACACTCCAACGGCTTGAACCGCTGCGCGCAGTTGCGGTTCGGTCACGCCAAGCTCTTTGGTCCAGTAGCGAAGCTCGTGAGGCTCATTAACATTGATGCGGGACCGGTCCTGCGGCCCACGATTGTTGAGATCATCGGACATGTTGGCTCCTTTCGAACAGGAAACCCCGTGCAGCAACTCTCGTTCCCAATCTGGCCTCGCGCTGTTTAGCCGCTAAACACAAGGGACGCTTTTCCTGGCCAGGTCAACGTGCAGACCCAGAGGACGCTGAGACCGCCGCCCTGCCATCCTACGTTGAGCCGTGTTGGGAAACGTCGGCACCACCGAAACAACGCTGAGGCTCGGCTGGAGGAAGAGGGTGCGGCGCCGGCGTAATTTGGAAAGTGATCGCTCTGGTTTTGATGTTCCACGGCGCGTCTTCATAGACTTGTCGCGTGGCTTTGAGTCCGCGCTGGCGTGCCAGATAAACATGAATAAGGCCGGTGCCGCCCACGCCCATTGGCTTAGGATCTCCCAATGTCACTCGGGCAGCGAGGTCACACTTAGACAGCGCCTTCCTCAACTTTCGGTCCAGCCGCCCTGCTGTTGTGTCGTTCACCAGCAGTGGAGACGTAAACCTCAGTTCGACTGCCCCGGCTGCCTTGGCCATACGAACAACATTCTCTAATTCCCGGAACACCCCCCTCCACAGTGCCGTGGGATGCTTCGCCTTGAGGAGGTTCAGATGCACAGACCAAATTCCACGTCCCTGGTTGCTCACCATGAGGATCCGGCCGTGATGGTTGTGCAACAGACGACCGAGAGTGACGGCACTTAGAGGTACCGCCAGCGCCACCCACGCGTTCAAACCTTGGTCGAGTATGACTGTGAAGGCCAGCGAAGCGGAAATGACTCCGACCGCCACCAGCATCCCCTGCCACGGTCGAACCCTCGACCGGGCAACCATCACAAAGGCGCAAAGGACAAAGGGAGTTCCCGACAACGGACGCAAGATCCATTGCCACGGGACCGCTATTCCGTAGTGAAGCATCGCGCCCAGGGTCGCTGTGATCCAGTAACCCGCGCAGCGGAGCAAAGGCAGGAGAGGAGTAGGCACATGATGGCGAGGAAATTGAATATCACATGATATGTCCAAACGAAACGTTGATGCTCGACGGGCGGCTAACTTGTTTAGCGGCTAAACGCAGATGGAGATAGCAGAAGCGCCCCATCTGGGGCGCTTTTTGCGGCCGGTTATTTGGCCAGAAATCAGCTGTCCGGTCGCCTCTTGGCGACGGGGACTGCAAACGGATTGGCGGATCGATTGGCCCCGCGTTGCGCCGACTCTCTCTTCCAGCCTTCTTCCCAGGCATTCACTCGCTTGAGCCATTCGCCGGGAGATTGCCCTGTGTGACCTGGCATAGCGTCAGCCTTCAGATACGGGCAGTTCCAGAGGCTCAAACCCCTGCGGGCTGCCTCCGCGCCCTCCTTCTGGATGTCGTCGAGCATGGCTTTGCCCTCCAAAAGATGCGGGAGACCAGTATGCCGATGAAACGACGTTTGAATCAATGGTGCCCCTGTACGGGGCGGGGGGTTTATCGCGGCCCCATCCCCTTGCGAGGCTTGAAAGGCCCTTCGAGCAGTTCCCGAATCATCTGCTCCTGCTCGGCCACGCATGGTTCCGCCACCAAGGTTTCCCACCATTCGTCATAGACGGGTGCCAGCACGCCGGAAGGACGCTTGAATTCGACCGACAGCTGCTTCGTGCGCAGGACAAAGGACCGGTAGCGCTTGACCTCCAGCAGTAGGGCGAGGACGTCCGCATCATTTATCTTGCCATCCGGGCCGCGATGGCGGTTCTGAATGGCGCGCAGCTGTGCGAGCGGAAGGGGCGGGTTGAACGGCATGACCGGAACAATACTGTATGGGCATACAGTATAAACATGCCTAGAATTTGCGCCATATGCCCCCGATTTGGGAGCCGATGGGGGACAGAGCTATGGATGATTCCGAGTGGCGGCGCGCCGATGACTATTACTGGGCAGGTCCCCCTGGCTGGACCATCTGCCGGGTCTGGGTAGAAGGACGGTATCAGCATGAGCTTTGGCACACACGCGGAGAGGCGGGTAGGTTGATCGGGATGAGGGCGTCTTTTGAGGGTGCGCTGGCGCTATACGAACACCAAGCCAAGGCCTGACCGAACCCGCCTTCAGACCGGATCGATAGCATCCGGCAGTTGGTATTTAGAATTTCCAACTTCTTGCCGTACAGGGTGCCAGGTGAAGGCGTCCTCGGGCAGGCAGTCCTTCAACAGCGCACGCGCATCTGTCAATGGACAGGAAGGGGCAACCCATCGCCGAGCGACATCCGGCGGCAGCGCCACAGGCCGCCTGGCGTGGATGTCCACCATTCCACCCTTCGTGTCGTTGGTCACGATGGCAAAGCCATGTGCGGCATCCACCGGCGCGCCGGGCGACCAGGCCGTCAACGCGGCGAAGTAGAGCGGGCCATCACCGTGGATGTAGTGGGGCTGCTTCGTGCCGTCCGCAAGCACGGGCCACTCGTACCAGCCGTCTGCCGGCACCAGAATGCGGCCAGCTCCGATGAGAAAGCGCCAGGGCCATCCGTTCTTCAGGATGGTCTCCAGCTTCGCGTTGCTCATGAAGTGTTTGGAGTCGGGACGCTTGTATCCCCACGGCAGCCTGCCCATGGCCTCGGTGGCTTCAGCCAGGCGATGCAAAGTGAGCGGGCGCGTGCCCGGGGGTATGTTGAATCGCGGCCCCGTCGGGTCCGCGAAGATCTGGCTCTGGTTGGTAAAGATCCGCTCAACGTAGTCCAGCGGACCCGATTTCTGGACAATTCGACCGCACATCGCTGACCTCGTCGGAAGGAGCTGTCAGTTCAGTATAGGCCGCGCTCTTTTGGCTCCTGCCTCTAGTCCTCTCCCGGCCCTAGAGATTCCGCGATCCCTTCTTGCGCATCGAGCAGGAAGGCCCTGGATTCGGACGTCAGGATCATTGATGGCACGGCCAGTTCAACCAGGCAAGTGAGCAACTCAGTGAACCACCATTTCGCATCAACTCCAACCGGGGCGACATGGGTGTAGGTAAGGTAGCCGACCGCGCGTGTGACTATGTTGGGATCTCGACCACATTCGATCACGTCAACGACCTGCGTAGCTGCAATTCGCATGAATTCGCCCGCAAGCTTTGCCACGGCAATCTCGGGTGTTCCCTGTTCTGACCATAGGGCGCCTCTCGCCAAATTCCGGCAGGCGATCTGCAATGCAGCAAGGTCAACGTCTTTCAAAGGCCTTCCTTGCAGGGTTGGTGTGACAGGATCGAGAGTGGCCCGGTTCTGGCGGCTGACAGTACTTGTATTCCGCCCAGCAAATTCCGGCAAGTCATTGTTCAGGTCGAACAAATCGGCGTGCAGCAGTCATGTGCGGCATAGGCAGCGCACCCAAACGATTCCACGTCTGGCGCGCACGTGGCAGGCAGAGTAGCTTCCGTCTCTGGCTAGATTTGTCGGTGCGGCTCGCGCACAGCATCCTCGTAAGGGGAATCGCCCGCCACAACGCTGATCACGCCCCGGCTCTCATCCGCCGCACTTGCTGTTATAGGGACGCCATCCGATTCGGACAAGGCGAACGGTATGGTGCTGGGAACAGGACCAGCCTGGGTGTCAGGAGTGGGCGCATCTTGGCCCTGCGCGCGCCAGGCGCAAGGGGCTTTCGCGGCATATAGCCGCTCGCTGCGCTCACTTTATATTCCACGTCCCCTTGCCCCCGGCGCTTGTTCCGCAGGGCGCCAGTGCTCCCGTCCCGCCACCCTGGCTGGGGCCCTCTTCCAAGGAGCACTATATGACGCACGCCACCCTCGCTGATGCCCGCCTGGTTCCCGATCACGATCGTCTGGCCTTCTTGCCCAGACACTTCGGCATCCGCCTGATGCTGCGCGGGGAAATCTCCGTCTACAACTGGCTGGATCGCCTGTCGCAGGAGTACAGCGGCGGCTACTGGCACTACTACGAGATCCCGAACGGCTTCTACATGGCCCCGGCCGACTACGAGACGCTTCACATCGTGTGGCCGATGAACTGGTGCGACCTGACCATGTCGGCGGACGCCGCCGGCATCGTGGCAACGCTGTACGCCCTGTGCGAACTGTGCAGCCAATACCGCAGCGACGACCTTGCCGAGAAGTACCACGCTCTGCGCGACTTCGCCGGCGAGCACGCCGAGGCAAAAGCCATTCTTGCAGCGATCGATTGACGCCATCCGGGCCCGCTTCGGCGGGCCTTTCTTCTTCTGAGCGCCATCAGGCCATCGTGGCTCAGCCCCTGCTAAGTGGCGCTGCAGGGCAACGGCTGCGCTTTGAAGTTGCACCGTTGCAAGCCATACGGGGTGGCGGGTCTGCATTCCGGGTCAGTGTGCCACGGCGTTCTCGCGTTCAAGTGCGGCGCGGCGCCGGCTGCGCCGGCGCCACTTGCGGCCGCTGGCCGTCTTCGACACTTGAGTAACTGTGTTCGATGTCAAACCTAAAGAATGTTGTTACGGGCCGGCCCATCCGCAG
>NZ_JBCGCS010000047.1:2353-5729 GCF_038594925.1 Achromobacter sp. JD-1
CTCGGCGCAAGCCGAGGAAGATAAGTACGGGTTGTGATTGCATTATTTTGTTCCAAGTTCTCAAGACTGGGGTGAATAACCTCAGACTGCTTTGAAACTTATGAACGGCACAAACGCTAATACTCAGGTCCTATAGCCTACAGCGTTATAGGATCAAGCGACTAAGTGCATATGGTGGATGCCTTGGCGATCACAGGCGATGAAGGACGTAGTAGCCTGCGAAAAGCTACGGGGAGCTGGCAAACAAGCTTTGATCCGTAGATATCCGAATGGGGAAACCCACCGCAGCAATGCGGTATCCCTAGCTGAATACATAGGCTAGTGGAAGCGAACCGGGTGAACTGAAACATCTCAGTAGCTCGAGGAAAAGAAATCAACCGAGATTCCGAAAGTAGTGGCGAGCGAAATCGGAAGAGCCTTTACGTTTTAGCATGCAAGATAGTCGAACGGAATGGAAAGTCCGGCCGTAGCAGGTGATAGCCCTGTAGATGAAATCTTGTGTGTGGAACTAAGCGTAAGACAAGTAGGGCGGGACACGTGAAATCCTGTTTGAAGATGGGGGGACCATCCTCCAAGGCTAAATACTCGTGATCGACCGATAGTGAACCAGTACCGTGAGGGAAAGGCGAAAAGAACCCCGGAAGGGGAGTGAAATAGATCCTGAAACCGTATGCATACAAACAGTAGGAGCCTCCTTGTGGGGTGACTGCGTACCTTTTGTATAATGGGTCAGCGACTTACATTCAGTGGCAAGGTTAACCGAATAGGGAAGCCGTAGCGAAAGCGAGTCCGAATAGGGCGATTCAGTCGCTGGGTGTAGACCCGAAACCAGATGATCTATCCATGGCCAGGTTGAAGGCACGGTAACACGTGCTGGAGGACCGAACCCACTAATGTTGAAAAATTAGGGGATGAGCTGTGGATAGGGGTGAAAGGCTAAACAAATCTGGAAATAGCTGGTTCTCTCCGAAAACTATTTAGGTAGTGCCTCAAGTATTACTGCGGGGGGTAGAGCACTGTTATAGCTAGGGGGTCATGGCGACTTACCAAACTATGGCAAACTCCGAATACCCGCAAGTACAGCTTGGGAGACAGAGCACCGGGTGCTAACGTCCGGACTCAAGAGGGAAACAACCCAGACCGCCAGCTAAGGTCCCGAATTATCGCTAAGTGGGAAACGAAGTGGGAAGGCATAGACAGTCAGGAGGTTGGCTTAGAAGCAGCCATCCTTTAAAGAAAGCGTAATAGCTCACTGATCGAGTCGTCCTGCGCGGAAGATGTAACGGGGCTAAGCGATAAACCGAAGCTGCGGGTGTGCACTTTTAGTGCACGCGGTAGGAGAGCGTTCTGTAAGCCTGCGAAGGTGGCTTGTAAAGGCTGCTGGAGGTATCAGAAGTGCGAATGCTGACATGAGTAGCGATAAAGGGGGTGAAAAGCCCCCTCGCCGTAAGTCCAAGGTTTCCTGCGCAACGTTCATCGGCGCAGGGTGAGTCGGCCCCTAAGGCGAGGCAGAGATGCGTAGCTGATGGGAAACTGGTTAATATTCCAGTACCGTCGTACAGTGCGATGGGGGGACGGATCGCGGAAGATCATCAGGGTGTTGGATGTCCCTGTTGCTGTATCGAAGATGGCGCTTAGGCAAATCCGGGCGCGTAAATCAAGGGTATGGCACGAGCGAGCATTGCTTGCGAAGTGATTGGAAGTGGTTCCAAGAAAAGCCTCTAAGCTTCAGCTGTGCGAGACCGTACCGCAAACCGACACAGGTGGACGGGATGAATATTCCAAGGCGCTTGAGAGAACTCAGGAGAAGGAACTCGGCAAATTGATACCGTAACTTCGGGAGAAGGTATACCCCGGTAGTGTGAAGCGCCTGCGCGCTTAGCATGATGGGGTCGCAGAGAATCGGTGGCTGCGACTGTTTATTAAAAACACAGCACTCTGCAAAGACGAAAGTCGACGTATAGGGTGTGACGCCTGCCCGGTGCCGGAAGGTTAAGTGATGGGGTGCAAGCTCTTGATCGAAGCCCCGGTAAACGGCGGCCGTAACTATAACGGTCCTAAGGTAGCGAAATTCCTTGTCGGGTAAGTTCCGACCTGCACGAATGGCGTAACGATGGCCACACTGTCTCCTCCTGAGACTCAGCGAAGTTGAAGTGTTTGTGATGATGCAATCTACCCGCGGCTAGACGGAAAGACCCCATGAACCTTTACTGTAGCTTTGCATTGATCTGTGAACCGGCCTGTGTAGGATAGGTGGGAGGCTTTGAAGCGTGGTCGCTAGATCACGTGGAGCCATCCTTGAAATACCACCCTGGTTTGTTTGCGGTTCTAACCTTGGTCCGTTATCCGGATCGGGGACAGTGCATGGTGGGCAGTTTGACTGGGGCGGTCTCCTCCCAAAGTGTAACGGAGGAGTTCGAAGGTACGCTAGGTACGGTCGGAAATCGTGCTGATAGTGCAATGGCATAAGCGTGCTTGACTGTGAGACTGACAAGTCGAACAGGTGCGAAAGCAGGACATAGTGATCCGGTGGTTCTGAATGGAAGGGCCATCGCTCAACGGATAAAAGGTACTCTGGGGATAACAGGCTGATACCGCCCAAGAGTTCATATCGACGGCGGTGTTTGGCACCTCGATGTCGGCTCATCTCATCCTGGGGCTGTAGCCGGTCCCAAGGGTATGGCTGTTCGCCATTTAAAGAGGTACGTGAGCTGGGTTTAAAACGTCGTGAGACAGTTTGGTCCCTATCTGCCGTGGGCGTTGGATACTTGACGGAGCCTGCTCCTAGTACGAGAGGACCGGAGTGGACGTACCTCTGGTGTACCGGTTGTCATGCCAATGGCATTGCCGGGTAGCTAAGTACGGAAGAGATAACCGCTGAAGGCATCTAAGCGGGAAACTCGTCTGAAGATTAGGTATCCCGGGGACTTGATCCCCCTAAAGAGTCGTTCGAGACCAGGACGTTGATAGGTCGGGTGTGGAAGCGCAGTAATGCGTTAAGCTAACCGATACTAATTGCTCGTGAGGCTTGATCCTATAACACTGATGGTTATGACCTGGTGATATAGCGTTCCAAGTGTCGTTCAATACAAAATCTGGCTGCCCCGTCAGCAGCCAGCCAACACCAATTACACCCCCCTTGTGCGTGACCATCGAGCTTGTCTCTGGTCACCCACACGTTGTGTTTCTTCCAAGATTGGAGCCGTTGCGCTAACCCGCAGCCGCTCAACCCGTTACGCCTGACGACCATAGCAAGGTGGTACCACTCCTTCCCATCCCGAACAGGACAGTGAAACGCCTTCGCGCCGATGATAGTGGACGGACGTCTGTGAAAGTAGGTCATCGTCAGGCTTTTATTGCGCAAAACCCCACAGGT
>NZ_JBCGCS010000048.1:0-5651 GCF_038594925.1 Achromobacter sp. JD-1
GCAACAAGAAGAATCGGCATGACCTGAGTACCAGCAAGGAAATCGGTTCGAGCATTGCCGCTGATGGTAACGTCACGTTGATCGCGGGGCAGGATGTCAACGCGCGTGCCGCTGACGTCACGGCCGGTGAGCAATTGGCCGTTGGCGCAGGCCGCGACATCAACTTGATCGCCGGAGTGCAAAGCGGCTCGGCCTACGACGAAACGCATTACAAGACCAAAGGCTTCCTGTCGTCGAAGACTACGCATACCAAGACGGCCAGTGATTGGACCGTTGCCAAGGGCTCCAACTTCATGGGCGATACCGTTGCGCTCTTGGCCGGGCGCGACTTGACCGTGCAGGGTTCCAACGTGGTCGGTGACCACGACGTAATGTTGACGGCCAATCGAGACGTCACCATCGAGGCTGCGGCGGAATCGTACAAAGACTATCAATACGAGAAAGTCACGAAATCGGGACTTGGCGGCGGCGGTGGCTTCAACATCGGCTACAGCAAGCAAGCGCGAACCGATTGGATGAAGGGCGAGAGCGGCGGCTATTCCAGTAGCACCGTGGGCAGCGTCGGTGGCAACGTGATTATCGACGCGGGTCGCGATGTCGGCGTGTTCGCCAGTGAGGTGCTGGCGCAGGACGGGGATATTTCGATCGCAGGCCGCAACGTCGCCATCGTTGCTGGCGTGGGCGAAGCCCGTCAGCACGAGTATCACGAACTCAAGCAATCCGGTCTCACGATTGGTATAGCCGGAGGCGTGCTGGGCGCGGTGCAACAGATGCACGGCACGCTCAAGCAAGCCGGTGAAGCCAAGAGCAGCCGTTTGGCGGCGGTCAAGGTCGGGCAGGCCGCGTATCAGGCGGTGCAAGCCGATCGCATGATGGACGCGGCAAAGGGCTCTCAAGCGACCACAGCGCAAAAGGAAGCCGCAAGCGCCCAGATCCAGATCAGTCTGAGCTCCAGCAAATCCGTCAGCGAGACCAAGCGCACGCAAGAAACCGCGTTTGGGTCGTCCATCATGGCGGGGGGGAACGTATCCATTGTGGCGCTGGGCGAGAAGGGGGTCGCCGGGTCCGGCAACCTGTCGATTGTCGGAAGCGACGTCACCGGCAAGAACGTCCTGCTGGCAGCGACGAATAATCTCTACCTTCTGAGCCAGGCACAAACCTCAACAGAAACCTCTACCAACAAAAACAGCGGCTGGAAGGTCGGCGTGGGCATCGGCGTGTCCGATAGCGGCAGCGGAGGCGGCATCAATGTCTTCGCCAGCGGCTACGCGGGCAAAGGCAACGCCAACGGCAATGGCACGACGTACCAGGAAACGCAGGTCAGCGCCCGCGACAACCTGACGCTGATCTCGGGCCGCGATACCGTGCTGATGGGCGCGCAAGCGCGCGCCGACAGCATTCGTGCCGACATTGGCCGCAACCTGACCATCGCCAGCCAGCAGGACACGGACCGCTACAACGCCAAGCAAAGCCAGGTGAACGCAGGCGGCAGCTTCAGCTTTGGTTCCATGAGCGGCAATGCTTATGTCGGCGCCAGCATCGGCAAGACCAAGTCGAACTACGACAGCGTCAACGAACAATCTGGGCTGTACGCAGGGTCGGGTGGATTTGATATCTACGTCGGCAAGCACACGCAACTGGATGGGGCGGTGATTGCCAGCGACGCGGACGCGGCGAAGAACAAACTGTCCACGGAGACGTTCGGCTTTACCGATTTGCAGAACAAGGCCGCATACAAGTCTACGACCGTCGGTTTGAACCTCGGCATGTCGGGTGCATTCGACGTCGCAAATAAGGGTGGTGCGAATGGGCTCGGTCCCTCGGGATTGAGCTTTGGTCATACCAGCGGTAGCGATTCCGGCACGACCTACGCCGCCATCGCGCCGGGCACGATCGAGGTGCGCTCGGACAAGGACTCCGGCCGTGATAGCACAGCGGGCCTCAGCCGCGACACAGCAGGCGCGAATGGCAGCATTGGGCAGATCTTCGACAAGGATAAGGTCCGCGAGCAACTGGAGTTCCAACAGGCGTTTGGTCAGTTGGGGATGCAGATTGCGGGGGATGTCTTGAAGGGCCTCGCGAAGGAAAATCCTGATGTATGGGGCGAGGGGAAAACGGGCAGGATCGCCGTGCATTCGATTGTCGCGGCGGCTGGGGCGGCACTTGGAGGAGGGAACGTAGCAGCCGCTATCACCGGTACCATCGCGGGAGACTTGACAACTGCGGCTGCGAAGGACGCCATTGATAATGCTATGCAGGGTTTACCTCCGGCAATCCAACGCGAAGTGGCCAACCTAGTACTGAACGTGCTTGCCTCTTCGGCGGGCGCACTAACGGGAGGATTAAGTGGCGCTGCTGGTGCGGCGGTAGCCGACGGATATAACCGCCAACTGCACCCCGAAGAAAGAGATTTGGCAAAGAGCATCGCAGCGCGCGCCAAAGAGGAGGGACGAAGTTATACCGTTGAGCAGATCGAAGCCCAGATGCGCAGGATGAACGTGGCTCTACCAGACGGTGAATCCTATGTTGGAGGGCCGGCTGTTGTTATCGGCAATGAAGGGATTTTTGACACCGGAGCCAACTTTGCTGAAGTCGGTAGAACTAAAGACGGCGAGCCCATCATGATGGAATTTGGATCGCCGGAACTGGGCAGGCAGATTCAGAGTTTTATCGTTTCCCATGCTAGCGGAGGTACGGTTCCTAGTGGATTTTCCTACACGGCAGAGCCGGAACGCAGCAACTCATTGGCGGGCTCGGGTTGGCCGCTTCAGGAACGATCTCCGATGGCTCAGTTCTGCGTCACTGCGCATTGCGCTGCTGGGCTTCAGAGGGATATGACTGCTGCTGATTTGCGGGACAAGCGAAATAAAAATGCTGATATTCTGGCCTATATTGGACAGGCAACAGGACGCTTTGGGGCGGCTGCGGGTACTTTAGGTGCGGCCCCCAGTCCATATGCAGGCGTGTTTAAAACGGCGGCATTTGGGTCTGATATTACAGGCTGGCTTGCTGGCGGGTTAGAGCAGAGTATGCGACCCAGCTCGAACACGTACGTAAAGGCTGCTGCTATCGACTATGGTGTGAAGGCGGTAAGTGATGTTGCCCCACTCGCTTCGTCGATTTTCAATGTAATTGGTGATTACTTAAAATTGAAATATGCAAATTAATATTTTTATGCGATTTGTCAAAAAAATAGAAACGATATTTATCCATGAAGGAAATTTCCGCCCCTTGTTCCGAGCTTTTTTTGTGATCGTTGGCGGTGGGGTGGTTTTTCTCGATCTAGACCTTTGGCGGACGGGATGGTTATATATAGTCGGTTTTGTGGTTGGGGGTGTCGGTGGTTATGCTGCTAGGGCACACCAATTGGGTATCCGTCCATTTGAGCCTTCTCCATATCCTCGTGGATGGTTGAGTAGGAGAAAGCGAGACGATGACGAAGAAAAGTGTGAGTCAGATGGATCGAAGTGAAACATGATGTTCTGGAATCCAGATTGAGTGCCAGCCTGTTTTGCTCGCTGATAAACGGAACAAAGATATTTTCGATACATTCCACGTCGGTCCCCACTAAGAAGCGACCCGCTCTGAGAAATTCGTATCAGTGGGTATTTGAGAAAATAGCTTCCAACTGAAAAGGAAATGAGGCCTAACCCGAAAGCGTACGCAGTGTCAGGCGGAGTTGACATCGCCGTTCAGACGGCGGGGCGAGCCGGGCCCCGGGGCGAGTTTGCTCTTTAATGAAATTGGCGAATACCTGAAATCAAGGTACGCGAAGTGAAGCAGAGACTACTGGAATTATTTAAGAAGCACGCAGTCCGCGACGGTCATTTACGTTACGTATATGTTCTTCTTTGCGCTTTTGTGGGAGTGGGGCTGCCTCTGATCGATTTATATCAATGGCACACCGGGTGGTTGTATATCGTGGGTTTGGGTATTGGAGCTTTTGGCGGCTATTCCGCGCAAGCTTATGTTCTAAAAATTCGTCCATTTGAGGACCCACCCTATCCACCAGGATGGTTGACCAAAAAAAAGGCAACGCGGTTCGAGGCGCCTGACGAACGCAAGGAAGGCGAGTGAGTTCGGTTATAGGAGACTGCCGGAATAATTTTGCATCGCTAGCTTTCCTGTGGGGCATACCCGATGTTTGGCGGATTGATTGGATTGCATATTCGGTTTGTTTTGGACGGTGTTAGTAGCTGATGTTATCGGATCAGTGCGTTGGATATTTCGCGATCAAGGGTAAGGAGAAAAGACCGTGAAATGGATTGTCCCATTGTCTCAACCAGGGCATGGCAACCAATCGTTAATTCACTGCTTGATTTTCACAATTTCCCCTTTCTAAATTTTTGGTATGCCTGCGCATGAGCGTGAAGATTGCGTGCTGTTGTACTGTTGTCTTGAGCGATCTGACGCAGTGCTGATAGTCCGCTGAGGCGACAAGGGGGGCGGCTTTTCCGAAGTTTTCACCATTGAATAAAATAAATCCAAGGCGCGTTATTATGTGTGGTGGTTTTATATAAAATTGGGGAGTTTTAAAAAATTGCAGAATAATAAACTTATGCGGTCACGCAAAATTTTCGCGGTAGCCTTGTTGCTGGCATCTTCCGGTTGCTCGTTCATCATGGGTTCGCCACCCAAGGCGTTAACGTCGAATCCTGGGCCGCAGGAGAAAATCAGTCCCGTTCTGATATTTACCTCCGATTGTGATTTCAAAGAGAAAATAGATGGCGTCGGAGTTTTGGGTGCGAGAACAGCGTATCCTGCCTCGTATGCCGCCGAAGCGGTATGCAAGGCGTTGAATAGCGAGATCCCAAACGCTATGGACACTGCGGGCGTCAAAGCAACTGTTGAAGCTCGCCCTGTGGATGCCCACACAGCCAGGCCTCCAAGGATGCAAGAGGACGCAGCGACTATCGGAGCTAGGTACGTTGTGGTTGTCGGTAGGGCCAATGGCTTCGAAGGCTATCAGCAATATCCTCCCAGCGTGGGCGTCATCATTCGTCTGTATGACGCCGTATCTGGAGAATATCGAGCCATGGCCGAAGAAACGTATCGGATATCTCTGCGCGATTTCTCGAATCGCGGTCCTACAGCAGAAGGGCAAAAAATTGCCGCTGGCATGGCGAATAAGCTCGCGCGAACCATGCTGCAGCGATGCACTGAGAAGTACCCATATCAGTGCGAGAAGTTTGGGGAACTGCGCTTTGCCGAACCACGAGATTCGTACGGCAAATGACGCAGCACGTAGAGGCTGGCGCTTGATGAGCTAGCCGCGAAGACGTGGGTTCGCCATTGCACCCATCCGTTGGGCGTTCTAAATCGGATGTGAATTCGAAACGCGGGCAGCAGTTTGCGAGTTAGGGGCTGGCCAAGCAACCCCTTGCCAACGGCGCGCAATTCGCCCGTGGACCACGGCATCAAGCTAGCGCGACGCTGACCGAAGCGCAGCAACGCCAATTGACCACCGACCTGGTGTGGCTGGTCGAACAGACCGTCACACTGCCCGACGGCACCACCGAGACCGTGCTGGTCCCGCAGGTGTACCTGCTGGTGCGCGAAGGTGACCTGAAGGGTGACGGCACCCTGATGGCCGGCCGCGACGTCAAGCTTGCGGCCGACGGCGACATCAACAACAGCGGCACCATCGGCGC
>NZ_JBCGCS010000049.1:0-5564 GCF_038594925.1 Achromobacter sp. JD-1
GCGGCGGTTGAAGCGGCGCGTGCCGGTGAGCAGGGCAAGGGTTTCGCGGTGGTGGCGGGCGAAGTGCGCTCGCTGGCGCAGCGCAGCGCGCAGGCCGCCAAGGAAATCAAGGGCCTGATCGAAGACTCGGTCTCCAAGGTAGGCGCGGGTTCGCAGCAGGTGGAACGCGCCGGCGCGACCATGCAAGAGATCGTGGCTTCGGTGAAGCGCGTGACGGACATCATGGGTGAGATCTCGGCGGCGTCGGACGAGCAGTCCAGCGGTATCGACCAGGTCAACCGCGCCGTGTCGCAGATGGACGAAGTGACGCAGCAGAACGCAGCGCTGGTGGAAGAAGCCGCCGCCGCCGCGGGTTCCTTGCAAGAGCAGGCGGAACGCCTGGTGCAAGCCGTGGCCGTGTTCAAGATCAATGCGGGCGAAGTCATCGAAGTGCCGGCGCGCCAGTTGGCGCAGCCAGCCCAGCCGCCGCGCGCGCCGAGGGTTGCCGCGCCGGCCCCGGCCCCGGCTCCGGTCGATGCGCCCGCTGAAGCGACCGCCAGGCCCGCGCCTGCCGCCCGTCTGACGCACGCGCCACGCGCCAAGCCGGCTGCTGCTGCCGCTGCTGCCGAGGGCGCATCGGCCGCGCGGCCGTTGCGCCGTCCGGCTCCGCGTCCGGCAGCGCCTGCGGGCGAAGCCAAGCCGGCGCCCGCGGCAAGCCGCCGACAAGCGCCGTCCGACGACGATTGGGAATCTTTTTGATGCCAGCACCGCTGGCGCATAGGTAGGGTATGCGAGGCTATAGACATCTTCTGGCGGCTGCCGCCATCGCGTTGCTGCTTGGCGGCTGCGCGGCCACGGGCCACAACTTTGATCCGGGCAAACTGGGCACGCTGACCCCTGGCCAGACGACGCTGGAAGAAGCCTCGCGGGCGCTCACCGCGCCGCCCGACAAGTTTTACCGACAGAGCGACGGCACATTGCTGGCCCTCTGGTCGCACAAAATCACGTTTGTCACCGACGGGCTCTACAGCCGCAAGGAAGCGCTCTTGCAGTTCGGCCCGGACGGCCGCCTGATGCGGCTGGTCGACAGCACCAATATTCTGCTGGAACCTTGGGAACGCCAGAAATTGCTGGGTCCCGCGCCGATGCCTGACGCGCGTCAGGATTGGCCGCCGCCCGTGGCGGAGCCCGAGGTGCAAACCATCTACATACCCGGTCCGGGAGAACCGACCGGGTTGGCCCCACAGGGCAAGCAGTAGGCCTGGTAGTCCGGCAGAGAACGTTGCGGCGCGCGCCGCAATGTACGTCGCCTTGAATGTACCCGCCATGTAACAGGGCGTGTCGGCAAGGTGGTTTTTCATTTGGTCAGAGCAGTTCCTGAGGGATGGGGAAAAATATGGAAGCGAGTCTCGAATCCGGCGCAAAGGCCGGCAAAGGCAGGAAAAAGGCCGCGCGCGCGCCCAAGGTAAAACGCAAGCTGCGGCTGCGTGACGCCCGCGTCGGTACGATGCTGCTGTGGGTGATGGCGTTTTTCGCGATCCTGATCGCGGCGGTGGGCGGCTTGGCTGCATTCTTCTTGCAGCACAATTACGAGTCCATCCGCGAAGTGAACGCGCTGACCGAGCGTGCCAAGCAGGTCGAGACGATCAACACCGACATGCTGCGCGCCCGCGTGAGCCTGATGGTGGCGGCGCGCCACCTGCAGGAATCCGGCTGGGGCAGCGGCGAGAACTCGGCCCGCGACGCGGCCGCGGCATTGAAAGCCGCCACCGACCTGCTGACAGGCGTGCGCAGCCGCTTCTCGGACTTCCAGAAGAACATGCTTCAGGACGACACCGGCCGCCAACTGTCGATGAACCTGGTGCGCCGTTATCGCTCCTACATCGACGACGGTGTGGACACGATGGTGGAAGCCCTGCGCAGCGAAGACTATTCGACGTTCTACATGGTGAACAACGAATACGGTACGCCCCGCAGCGCGGCCTTCATCGAGGCGATCAGCGACTTCAGCAAGTACATTGGCGGCCAGCAGCAAGCCACCATTGATCAAGCCGAAGCCAACTTCAATCGCGCCATGGTGGCCGTGGCCGTTGCAGTGGGCCTGGCCCTGGTGTTGATGGTTTTCTGCCGCATCCTGTTCGGCCGCCTGGTCGTGCGCCCGCTGGTGGAAGCTGGTCAGCACTTCGACAAGATCGCCGCCGGCGACCTGACGAGCCGCGTGGAAGTGAAGTCGCACAACGAAATCGGCCAACTGATGGCGGCCGTCAAGCGCATGCAGGAAAGCCTGACGCGCACGGTGACGACGGTGCGCCGCGGCGTGGACGAGATCACCGTGGGTTCGCGTGAAATCGCGGCCGGCAACACGGACCTGTCCAGCCGCACGGAAGAGCAGGCGGCGTCCCTTGAGGAAACCGCGGCATCCATGGAAGAACTGGCGTCCACCGTGAAGCAGAACGCGGACAACGCGCGCCAGGCCAACCAGTTGGCGGCCAGTGCGTCGGACGTGGCCGAACGCGGCGGTTCGGCGGTGTCGGAGGTGGTCAGCACGATGCAGGGCATTTCGGCCAGCTCGCGCAAGATCTCCGAGATTGTTTCGGTCATTGATGGCATTGCGTTCCAGACCAACATTCTGGCGCTGAACGCGGCGGTTGAAGCGGCGCGTGCCGGTGAGCAGGGCAAGGGTTTTGCGGTGGTGGCGGGCGAAGTGCGCTCGCTGGCACAGCGCAGCGCGCAGGCCGCCAAGGAAATCAAGGGCTTGATCGAAGACTCGGTGACCAAGGTGGGCGCGGGCTCGCAGCAGGTGGAACGCGCTGGCGCGACCATGCAAGAGATCGTGGCCTCGGTGAAGCGCGTGACGGACATCATGGGCGAGATCTCGGCGGCGTCCGAAGAACAGTCCAGTGGTATCGACCAGGTCAACCGCGCCGTGTCGCAGATGGACGAAGTGACGCAGCAGAACGCGGCGCTGGTGGAAGAAGCGGCGGCGGCGGCGGGTTCGTTGCAGGATCAAGCCCACCGCCTGGCCGAAGCCGTGGCGGTGTTCAAGATCAACGCCGGCGAAGTGATCGAGGTGCCCGCGCATCAGTTGAGCGGCTACGCGTCGCCGACGCTGACGCAAGGTTGATCGGTAGGTAGGCCGCCTGGGAAAACCGTGCGACGCCGTCGATGTGATCGACGGCTCGTAGGATGGGTGAAGCGCGTCCGGGCGTCGACCAGAACGGTGCTGCTCAACGCGCGTAACCCATCAGACGGCGCCACGGTTCTTAACCGGACCCGCCACAACGCAACGCTCGTCTGATGGGTTACGCGCGTTTGGTGTTTGTTTGCGCGGGGCGGACGGTGCGCGCTTCACCCATCCTACGCACGTTAAGTTTTTATTAAAAATACCGTTAATAACAATAACGCCTGAAAGAGGGCGGTGAACTGAGTTTGATGGCTGGGGTTGCGCGTGAGGGCGTCCCGGCCAGACAAACCAGGCGGGGGTCAGGTCGATGCGGGACGCCACGTCCCGGTTTGCTCGCTGCTATTCATTCGCTGCTCTATTGATGTCACTGGAGACTAGCTGTGCGCGTGAACTTACCCATCACTGATGTGGAAACCAAGCTGCGCGAAGATCAATACCTGATCTCGCGAACCGACACCAAAGGCCGTATTGTTTACGCGAACCCGGCGTTCGTTGAAGTCAGCGGCTTTACCCGCGAAGAACTCATCGGCAAGCCGCACAACATCGTGCGCCATCCCGATATGCCGTCCGAAGCCTACGAAGACTTGTGGGAAACCTTGGAAGCCGGCGAATCGTGGCTGGGGCTGGTCAAGAATCGTCGCAAGGACGGCGGCTACTACTGGGTGCTGGCCAACGCCACGCCCATCGTCGAGAACGACGAAGTCGTCGCGTATTCGTCGGTGCGGGTGCGGCCTTCGGATGAACAGATCGAGATGGCCGAAGAACTCTATGCGCGCATCCGCGAAGGGTCGGCGCGCGGTATCCGCATCAAGCGCGGGCGACCGGTGCGCGCTGGCTGGCGCCGTGGCCTGGACGTGGTGGCGTTTCCGTTCAAGCGCAGCGTGCGCAGCCGAATGTTCCGCCACGCCCTGGTGTCCGCCGGCATCGTCGCGGGCGCGGGCGCCTATGGCCTGCACGCCAATTGGGACAGCCTGGGCGCCTGGGGCGCAACCCTGGGGTGCGGCGCCATCGCGCTGGGCGTGATCGCCATCTTCGGCATGGGCTGGAGCTTGTCGCGGTCCCTGCTGGACCCGATGTCTGACGCCGCCAACATGGCGCGCCAGGTCGCCGCCGGCAACCTCACCACGCAGATCATCGCGGATTCGGATGACGAAGTGGGTAGCTTGAAGTTCTCGTTGGAAGTCATGCGCAAGAGCCTCATCGGCATCGCTCAGGACGTCTATCGCGGGATCGAAGGCACGACCCACGCGGCCGTGCACATCGCGCGCGGCAACCAGGAACTGGCCGGCCGCACGGAAGGGCAGGCCTCGTCCTTGCAGCAAACCGCCGCCAGCATGGCGCAGCTGACTTCCACCGTGCGCCAGAACGCCGACAACGCCCGCCAGGCCAACCAGTTGGCGGCCAGCAGCATGGATGTGGCGCGGCGCGGTGGCGTGGCCGTGGGGCAGGTGGTCGACACCATGCACGGCATCTCGGCCAGCTCGCGCAAGATCGCCGACATCGTCAGCATCATTGAAGGCATCGCATTCCAGACCAACATCCTGGCGCTCAACGCCGCGGTGGAAGCGGCCCGGGCCGGCGAAACCGGCAAGGGCTTCGCCGTGGTGGCGGGCGAAGTGCGCAGCCTGGCGCAGAAAAGCGCGCAGGCGGCCAAGGAGATCAAGGGCTTGATCGAAGACTCCGTGGACCGCGTGTCGGAAGGCTCGGCGCAGGCCGAACAAGCGGGCGCAACGATGGAAGAAATCGTGGCGGCCGTGCATCGGGTCACCGACATCATCGGGGAAATCTCGCAGGCGTCCCAAGAGCAGTCCAGCGGTATCGAGCAAGTGGATACGGCCGTGTCGCAGATGGACGTGATGACGGTGCAGAACACGGCGCTGGTACAGGAACTGGGCGGCGCGGTGATGCAGTTGGGCACCCAATCCGGCGCGTTGCGCGAGACGATCCGGGTATTCCGGCTTACCGGTCAGCCCTGAGTAATTTAGTAAGCGTCCTATAGACGCGGAACCTCTCGGCTGCCCACACTGGCCCCTCCCATTCGATCCGTCGGGGAGGGGCCAGTGCCATCTCACGCGAACCATCACCGATTCACCTTCACCTCCGCCAGCGGCGCGGCGTTTGACGTCGTTGAATTCACGCTGCATGAAGCCCTGTCCGAGACCTATCGGCTGTGCATCGAACTGTCCAGCAGCGACCCCGCTATTGATTTCGGCACGCTGCTGGATCAGCCCGCGCTCTTCACCATCTGGCGCGGGGATGGTCCGGTGCGCCACGTCCACGGCATCGTCACCGAGTTCGTCCAAGCCGAAACCGGCTTTCGCCGGACGCGCTATCGGGTAGTCGTAGAACCCTCCCTGGCTCGCGCCGCGCTGTGTTCTGACTGGCGCATCTACCAGCACCT